>NZ_JAMPKN010000015.1:0-121337 GCF_039962155.1 Trichocoleus desertorum AS-A10
ATGCACCCCTCTACAATCCTACTTCTGGAGGGGGTCTGGGGGACGCAGCCGTCCCTCAGCGGGGGTTTGGGGGCAGGTGCCCCCAAAGGTTCGGCATCTAACTCAAAAAAGGATTACCAGAGACCCGGAACACCAGCGCTACCGTCATCAGTTGTCCCACCTGTAGTAGGGCTAGACTGCTCAGCATCTTGAGTGACACCAGGAGAAGTTTGGCTTGGCTGAGTAGTAGTAGAGCGCTGAATTTGAGTTTCGCTCTCGGTAGTACGCCGAATCGTGGTGCCAGACTCGCCTGTGGTCTCTGCACCGGAACCACTAGGAGATTGCATTTGCTCCATTGTGGAACCACCTGTAGGCTCATCGGTGGGAGTTGCTTCCTGGGTATTCACCGAACCGCCAGTTGAGTTATTAGATTCACCTGTGGTCTCTGTACTAGAACCACCAGGAGATTGCATTTGCTCCATTGTGGAGCCACCTGTAGGCTCATCAGTGGGAGTTGCTTCCTGGGTATTCACCGAGCCGCCAGTTGAACCACCAGTAGATTGACCCACAGAAGGAGCGCTGCGATTGTAGGGAGCCTCGTTAAAAATACTAGGGCTAGGGTTAACTTGGGCAGCAGCAGGGAAACCCACTAAAGCAGTCGCACCAACCACACCTGTCAGAATTGCGAGAGTTTTGCTCAAATACTTGTGTCCGTTCATCTGTATCTCCTCTACCTTTGTACTAAAAAGTGAATTAGGACTTAATTGCTTTTGAATGGATGTTTTGGTTTTCTGGTGCCAATGCAGCTCATGGCGACCCCAATATTTACGAAGTGTAAATAGCTTGTGACGACTGTTTGTCTCCCTTCAGACTGATGTTGCTCTATCTCAAGGTTGAGCTTGTTGACAAGAGGTCGAAAACCCGTTAGCTTTTGGCAGAAAATCAAGAAAACTTGACCTAAGCTTCCTACCGCTTTAGGGCGTAACTTTGACAGGCGTACCTAGGCTTACTTTTTGAAAAATTTCCTCGACATCTTGGTTGTACATGCGTACACAACCATGCGAAGCCGCCTGACCGACTGATTTTGGATTAGGGGTACCGTGGAAACCAATCCAATTCTTACCGTTTGTCCAAAAGCCAATCCAGTGCCGACCTAAAGGGTTCTCCGGATCTCCTCCCTTCACTGCTTCACCCGTAAAAGGATGAATCCAAATCGGATTTCGCAGCTTTTGCTGTACTCGCCAGGTTCCAAGGGGAGTTTCCCAACCAGGCTTTCCGACCGCGATCGCATAACTTTTAACGGCAACATCTCCTTGGTAGAGTGTCACTCGTCGTTTACTGCGGCTGATTTCTAAACGGATGGGTTGCTCAACCGAGGGATTGGTTGGAATAGGGCTTGGTGTTAAGGCTGGTGTTGATGGTGAGGTTGGGCTTAAGGCTGGTGTTGGCGTTGATGTTTTTGGTATTGGGGCTGGTTTTAGGTTTGAGGCTGGTAGAGGGGAAGTTATGACATCAGCAGCTTGAGATATTTGAGGGATAGAGATAGGGGCGAGTAAGCTCAACAGCAACGACAAGCTACCTGGACGGGTTAAGTACTTCAACATTGTGCAAAACAAAAGTGGCAGAGAGTTTCCAGCGATTTTTCTGTAATATTTTTCTATAAGTAATGAGATCAGCGATCGCAACCTTTCTGACTGAATCTCTGAGGTACGGTTAAGTACTGCTGTAGATAGAAGCAGGCTGGAAAGTAAATCCGCATCCCTCACAAGCAAGAAATCCCCAGCCTTGCCTCCTGCTTGACTGGGGATTTCTTTTGATTTAAAAGATTTAGAAATTAGCCGCGCGATCGCTCTATCATAATCACTGAAATCTCTTTTCTCTCTTTTTTATGCCTAGGATGGCAACACAATTTTTGGTGATTATTCAGGATTGAGCGATACTTCCAACAAGTGGAAGGGAGGATGGTCAGGATTGGCTTTCTTCAAGAGAGGGAGAGAGACGTTGTAGACCGGAATATTGCTACTGGTGTGCCCCTGCAAATGACCGTTGTGGGCGTGACCATGAAAAGCCGCTGTGACTGAGTAACGAGTTAGAGGCTCCTCCAAACGACTAGAACCTAAGAAGGGAAAGATTTCCGGTGGTTCTCCCTCGACAGTCTCTTGAATCGGGGCGTAGTGCAGAATGGCAACTCGGTGGGGCGTTTCTAAGCGAGCTAAGGCAGCTTCCAGCTTCAATGCTTCATCCACTGCTTCATGCACAAACCGCTTGATACTTGCTTCTCCCCAAGCTCCTAAGGCTTTAGAGCCAAAGCCGCCACCAAACCCTTTTACCCCAGCAAAACCAACTCCTTCAATCTCGCAGGCTTCCCCATCTAGGACTTTAACGCCAGCCTGTTCCAAGATCTCCCTGACTTCATCTTGCTGGCCTGACTCATAGTCATGATTGCCAAATACGGCGATCGCGGGGATTCTAGCTCCGGTCAATTCCTTAACCAAAACGTGAGCTTCCTCAGGCAGGCCGTAATCCGTCAAGTCACCACATAGCAATAGGATGTCTGCCTGCTCACTGGCTTGGGCAAATAGTGGGTACAACTCTCCCTGAGAGGTTTTGGTGCAGTGAATATCTCCTACGGCGGCTATCCGCACAGTCTGTTTTGCGACAGTATTTTCTGCGATCGCCATCCGTTCCTCTCACTTCAAATCTCTACAGCTTCTGCCCCCGATTATGTCGTGGGTCAGCCAGAGTTACCTATTTCTTCAGGCGCATTTTTCGAGTTGCCAGGAGTGATATCACAGGATTCCGTAGGAGATCATTTCGCTCTCCGGATTGAGGTCATTATTTCGTACTTACGTCAGGGTAGAAAATACTACTGAAATCGCCTAGAGTTTTACCTTATTTATGTTTAGGTATGTAGGTGGTAGCTATTTATAATTTCTATTTCTAGAGAACCACAATGCCGTCCCACGCCCTGCACCTAGCTGACCTCGATCCGCATGTCCGCGACTTTTACTGTCGTTCGCTCCGAGTCTTGCAACAAGCTCAAGTGCCCTTTTTAATTGGCGGCGCTTATGCTTTTGAGCGCTATACAGGCATCGCGCGACCGACGAAAGATTTAGATTTGTTTGTGCATCCGCGAGATGTGCAGCGAACTTTTGAGGTGTTTGGAGCGGCGGGATACGAAACAGAACTGTCAGTACGTCATTGGTTAGGCAAAGCCTTCTGTGGTGATAACTTCGTGGACCTGATCTTCAGCTCCGCCAATGGCTGTGCGCCAGTCGATGACGCTTGGTTTGAGCATGCCATCACCGAAGAAGTGTTGGGAATGACGGTACAAATTTGTCCCATTGAGGAAACGATCTGGTCTAAGGCTTATGTAATGGCCCGCGATCGCTTTGATGATGCGGATATTGCCCATCTATTGCTAGCTTGTGGCGATGAAATCAACTGGTCACGCTTGTTGTCTCGGTTTGGTGACCATTGGCGAGTGCTGTTTAGTCACTTAGTTCTATTCGGGTTTATTTATCCCGGAGAGCGATCGCGAGTGCCAGAGGGAGTGATGAATCAGCTCACCCAGCAGTTGCAGCAAGAAACGAACGCCGCACCAATCTCGACTAAGCTATGTCAGGGAACACTATTAGCCCCGTTGCAATATCGACCTGATGTTGAAGAATGGGGCTATAAAGATGCTCGGCTTCATCCTCCCAGCAATCTCTCTCAAGCTGATGTTGAGCAATGGACAGAGCATTTAATTCAAGAGAAAGAAGCTTAGCTTGCTTAATGCAGCCTAATGCAGCAGTTGTGCCTGGATCTGGGCGACAGCAGCCTCAGTTAACTCAATACATTGCTGATCCCGACTGTGAGCTTCAGACCGGAAAAAGACTAGGACAACTTGCAACTGCTCGATGAGCACAGGCAAACCTAAGCCTGCCTTGGCACCGAAAGCTTTGGCAATTTGATGCCGCAAAAAGTAGGATTCCGACTCGGCAGAAACATCTACCATCCACTCTGGAGTTTGCGAAGCCCAAACTCGTCCGGGTAAGCCTTCTGCAGCATGCAAGACAAACTTTTGGCTACAGGCGTGAAAAGACTCCCAATCCAGTTTGCGATCGCGGCTCAACCGAGTCTGAGTTTGCCATGTTGAACTGATCTGGAGCACTTTGTCATCGATCGCTATCCAAGCCTCGCCATACTCCCAGTTCATCGTTTCACAAGCCGTTTCGAGCATTGCCGCCAGAACAGAATCAAACTCTGATGAATTAGCCCTTGGAGAAGTAGCCAATAGGGGTGGACAAGCTTCGAGAACGGGTTTTGGCTCGGTCATGGATTAAGGTTTCGCCTCAAGGGTTGAATCAGGACTGCCGACCTAGGGACTGAATTCTAATGAGACATCTGTGCTGCCTTATTGTCAGAAATTAACTCAAGATTTTCGGTAGCGAGGCCGACTGTTTGAGAGCAGGTTAGATTAGCGATAGTATTGCTTGCGTGGCTGCGATGCTTAAATCTAGGGTTTTGAAATCATTCTGGCCTGGTAATCTCTAGGACACTGGGCCTGATTTTGATTAACCTTGAGAAAATAAGCGATCGCCCACCCCGACTCACAGACAAGGACGAGACCAATGAAGCGCCAAAATCAAGACATTTTTGCCCTGGTACCGCGTGGCGGTATTGCCCTCTCTATCCTCCTACTGTCTGTTGGTGTCGCCAATGCTCAACCCACACGCTCCAAAACGTTACTTCCCCTGGGCTCCAGCGTAATTGCTCAGCAGTTGGGTATCCCACAGTCGGGCGAACTCATGGCGCAGGTGCCGTCCAACGAAGTCGTCGCAGAGCAGGTGCAGGCGGAAGTCAACCGCACTTTGGGACGTGCCCTGACCTTATTTAATGTCTTGTTGACTGTGCTGATTGTGCTGCTAGGAACCGCGATCGCCACACTCTGGTTTCTGCGCCGCGCTGTGATTAACGAAATTGCTATCCGTGCCAAGGAGCAGATCGAAGAACTGGGCACGCTGGAAGTCCAAGTCACCAAAGCCACGGAAGATGCTAGAGATGTCTTAGATGCGGCAGAAGCGATCGCTGAGCGAGTCGAGCATGAAACTAAGAATTTGCAAAAGCGCATGGCTCAAGAGAAAGGGAATCTTGCCGATCTCGCCACCGATTTGACTGAAACTAAATCGCAACTACTAAACGAGCTACAAGCTCAACTGCAAACCGCGAAGCAACGATTAGCTGAATTTGAGTCAGACTTTACGACGCATATTGCCGAGCTGCAATCGGGCAGTCAAGAACGCCAAGCTCGCACTCTAGAGACTTTTGCCACCGCAGAACGCGATTTTGCGGGCCAACTCACCCAACTGCAAGCGATCGCCCAACAGCACAAAGACGCGATAGTGGCTGATTTAGAAGCCGTCAAAGCCGAATTTACACCCCAAGTCACCGAGCTGCATACGGTAGCCCAGCACCAGCAAGCAGAAGTGCTAGAAAAATTGCACCAATCTGAGCAACACTTCGTTGGGCAACAAGCAGAGGTGCTAGAAAAATTGCATCAGTCGGAGCAGCAGTTCAGTGGGCAATTGGCACAGTTTGTCGCCACCGCTCAACAACGCCGAGATCTGACGCTGCAAGACCTGGAAACAGTCAAAACCGAACTTACTCCGCAACTCACCGAGCTACACGCCATTGCTCAACGGCAACAAGAACAAGTTTTGCAGGACTTGCAGCGATCGGCCCAAGGCTTTACGGCTCAGCTCACCGACTTGAAAAACACAGTCCACCAGCAAAAAGAGCAAGGCTTGGGCAATCTAGAAACCGTCCGAGCTGACTTTGCCTCCCACTTGGCACAATTGCAGACGGCGGCGCAGCAACAGCAAGAGCAAGTGCTACAAAAACTCCAACAGTGGCAGCAAGACTTTGCCATGCAGCTCACCGATTTACAGGTCAGCTTGCAGCAGCAGCGTGACCAAGGCGTAGGCGACTTAGAAACCGTCCGGGCTGACTTTGCGGCGCAATTGGCACAGTTGCAAACTGGGGCACAGCAACACAAAGACACGATTCTGCAAGACCTGGAGCAGCTCAAATCTGGATTTGGACCTCACTTGGCGGAACTCGAAGCCGCCACCCGCCACGAGCAGGAACAAGTGTTGCAACAATTGCAGCGATCGCAACAGGACTTTGCCGCGCAATTGGCAGCACTCCAAGCCGCAGTGCAACAACAAAAAGATCAAGGCTTAGGTGACTTAGACCGTGTCCGCTCGGACTTTGCGGCTGATTTAGCCCAACTGCAAGCCAGTGCCCAGCAGCACAAAGAAACGGTATTCCAAAGTCTGGAGCAACAGAAAACCGATTTTGCCCCGCGTCTGGAACTGCTCTACACCAATGCCCAACGGCAGCAGGAGCAACTGCTACAACAACTTCAAAAGTCGCAGCAGGACTTCGCCAATCAACTGGCAGGGCTGCAAACTGCGGTGCAACAACAGAAAGATCAAGGCTTAGGCAATCTAGAGCAAGTGCGGGCCGACTTTGCTGCGCGGTTGGCTCAGTTACAGCAAGACGCTCAGACCCAAGCCCAACAAAAGAGTGTCCAAATTTTGGGCAACTTGGACCGAGCCGAAACCGAATTTGCCACCCAGTTAGCACGGCTCCAGACTGATACAGGCAGTCATAAAGAGGCTACCGTCCAGAATCTAGAGCAGTTAAAGTCAGAATTTGCCGCCCGCCTAACCGAATTACAAACCGGGGCGCAGGCTCAGAAAAACCAAATCTTGCAGCAACTCGCAGAGATCTCGCCGCAACAGATCGCGGAAGGTTTCATGTCAGATATGCAGCAAAAACTGCAAAGCCTGAGCGAACAGATCGCCACTGTGACAGCCGCGCAATCGCAACTCCAAACCCTGCGTGACCAAATTACCGCTTTAGAATCTGCGACTCAGCCGCAATTACAGGCTTTCCGCGAGCAAATTACAACCCAAATTACGACGGTACAATCCGAAATCCAACCCCAGTTACAAACTCTAGCTGAGCAACTCAGCACACTCCAGACCAACCGTCCAGAGCTATTCTTGCGGCCTGATGAATTTGTCGAGCAAGGCAATCGCGCCTTTGAAGCTGAGCGGTATGAAGAAGCGATCGCTGCCTTTGATAAAGTCTTGGAACTCAATCCTAACCATACAGGTGCAATTTACCAGCGCGGTCTAGCTCTGAAGGAATTGCAGCAGTACGATGCCGCCTTTGCCGCCTTTGAGAAAGTGGTGCAAACGGAACCCAACAACTACAAAGCCTGGTTGAGCCGTGGCCTAACCCTGGGCCGCTTGAAGCGCTACGAAAATGCGATCGCCTCCTTTGACCATGCCTTGGAGCTAAAGCCTGACTATCACGAAGCTTGGGTCAACCGGGGTGTGGCGCTGGGCACCTTGCAGCAACCCAAAGAAGCATTCAAGTCCTTCGACAAAGCGGTGCAGTACCAACCAGATGATGCCGTGGCCTGGATGAACCGGGGCTTGGCGCTGTTGGAAGTGCAACAGTACGAGGAAGCGATCGCCTCGTTCGATAAGGTGATTGAGCTGAAACCAGAGTCCCCCAAAGCTTGGGATAAGCGCGGTTATGCCCTAGTGCAGCTCGGTCGTGACCCCGAAGCTCTAGAAAGCCTAGACAAAGCTCTGAACCTGCAACCCGACTATGCCAGTGCGGTCTACAACAAAGCCAACTGCTACGCGCTGCAAGGGGAGGTAGACCCAGCCCTCAAACATTTGCAACGCGCGATCGAGCTTGATCCGAAGTACCGGGAAGAAGCCAAGACCGATATCGCCTTCGATCGCCTCTGGGAAGATGAATGGTTCCGCCAGTTGATTGAGGCTTAGATATGACTCAGCAATTACAAAGCCTCAACACAAGTGCCACCACCACAGAAATCGGCGGCACTGTGCAGCAGTACCTGTGGAATTATCAAGGTCAAGAATTTGCGATCGCCTACGAAACCCTAGGGCAAGGCGCTCCTGTTTTACTACTGCCTGCATTCAGCACCGTCTCCACGCGGGCAGAAATGGCGGGATTAGCCAAACGCTTAGCTTCCGAGTTTCGAGTTACGGCGATCGATTGGCTGGGGTTTGGGGAATCGGCTCGTCCGCCAATTAACTATGAACCTGCTGTTTATCACCAGTTGCTTCAAGATTTTGTTGGGGCAGTATTTCAGCAACCTGTTGCAGTTGTAGCCGCAGGACATACCGCAGGCTACGCGATGAAGTTAGCCCAGCAGGCGGGGGTCTTGTCTCGTGTAGCCCTAGTCGCCCCTACTTGGCGTGGTCCGCTCCCGACGATGGGCGTGCAGCCCAAAGGCGCAGGTGTGGTGAGAGGAACAGTGCGATCGCCCCTCTTGGGTCAAGCCTTGTACAAGCTCAACACCATCCCGTCTTTTTTGGCGTTGATGTATCGCCGTCACGTCTATGCTGACCCCGCCAACGTCACCCCAGATTTGGTCGATCGCCGTTGGCACAGCACTCAGCAACCCGGAGCCCGTTTCGCCCCTGCCGCCTTTGTCACCGGAGCCTTAGACCCCGTCCGCGATCGCGCTGACTTCTTGGCTTGGTGTCAACCTCTGCCCATACCGTTGATGGTGGTAATTGGGGAGCAAGCGCCGCCTAAATCCAAAGCAGAAATGGAAGCGATCGCCGCCCTACCTGGAGTCCAAACCCAAAAACTAACAGGCTCGCTGGGTTTGCATGAGGAATATCCTGCTCCACTTGCCGAAGCAATTTTGCCGTTTTTGCGATCGCCTGATTGATACCAAAAGCAATCGTTATTTGGACGAAAAGCCTCCAGCAATGGATGGGCTTGGCGACTATAATCAGATTTTGTTCTTGACCTGTTGAGCTAGCTGTGGCGAACAGGTGCACCTAACCCATCGTTAGCTTGGCCGTTACTGATTAACCTATGTCTTCTGAGCAGTCCCGACCCGAAAATCAAGCCAATTCTACCCTAGAAGAAATTCGTGCCAACCGCCTGCAAAAGGTGGAGCAACTGAAACAAGCGGGACTGACTCCCTATGCCTACCGTTGGGAAGTTACCCATCATGCTGCCGACCTCCAAGCCAAATTTGCTGACTTGCCTGATGGCGCGGAAGATCCATTAGAAGTCGCGATCGCCGGACGAATTTTGGCGCGGCGGGTGTTTGGCAAGCTAGCCTTCTTCGCCTTGCAAGACGAAACTGGCACCATCCAGCTTTATTTAGACAAAAAGAAAATTCAGGCAGGCATGCCAGAAACGCCGGATGCCTTCAACTTGCTGAAGCAACTCACCGATGTAGGCGACATCATTGGCGTGCGCGGCAACATTAAGCGGACCGAAAAAGGTGAGCTGTCTATCTATGTGAGCGAATACGCCATTCTTACCAAGTCACTCTTACCGTTGCCTGACAAGTGGCACGGTTTGACTGATATTGCTAAACGCTATCGCCAGCGCTACGTAGACTTGATCGTTAACCCAGAGGTACGCGAAACCTTTCGGCGACGGGCGTTGATTACCGCGGCCATGCGGCGTTATTTGGATCAACAAGGCTTTATTGAAATCGAAACTCCGGTGCTGCAAAGTGAGGCGGGCGGTGCAGAGGCGCGGCCTTTCGTCACCTACCACAACACTTTGGAGATGGATCTGTACCTGCGGATCGCCACTGAGTTGCACCTGAAGCGGCTGATCGTGGGTGGCTTTGAGAAGGTGTTTGAGCTGGGTCGCGTGTTCCGTAATGAAGGGATTTCCACACGGCACAACCCCGAATTCACTACCATCGAGATTTACCAAGCCTACGTTGACTACAACGACATGATGGCGCTGACCGAGGCGTTAATCACCTATGCGGCTCAGTCGGCCTTGGGTACGCTCCAGATTACCTACCAAGGCGAGGCGATCGATCTGACTCCACCTTGGCGACGGGCCACGATGCACGAGTTAGTACAAGAGAAAACAGGCATTGATTTCAGTCAATTCCAAACCTTAGACGAAGCTAAAGCAGCAGCACGTCAAGCCAAGATTGGCGGAGTTGATGAGTGTGAATCCATTGGGCACATCCTCAACGAAGCTTTTGAGCAAAAAGTGGAAGCGACGTTGATTCAACCAACGTTTGTGCTCGACTACCCCGTAGAGATTTCACCGCTCGCCAAGCCGCATCGCTCCAAGCCCGGATTAGTTGAGCGCTTTGAGTTGTTTATTGTGGGGCGAGAAACAGGCAATAGCTTCTCGGAGTTAACTGATCCGATCGATCAACGGCAAAGGCTGGAAGCGCAAGCGGCCCGTAAAGCAGCAGGCGATCTGGAAGCCAATGATGTGGATGAAGACTTCTTGACGGCGCTGGAGTATGGCATGCCCCCCACGGGTGGTTTAGGAATCGGTATCGATCGCCTAGTGATGCTACTCACTGATAGCCCCAGCATTCGAGACGCGATCGCTTTTCCACTCCTGAAGCCCGAAAGCAGCCTGATTGAAGGGCACAAGTACGATGCTAAGACTCAAACGCTAGAGATCGTTCTGCGTGGCCTTGCTTACAAGTACCAGGATGTACCCGAAGTAGTGTATCAAGGCTTGGAGACCGCCACCTCTAAGGGGCAATACTTTAACGAGCAGATCAAGCCCAAATACACCTGCGAAAAAGTAGGTTAGCCGAAGATACCTAACCCCCAGCCCCTTCCCTACTAGGGAAGGGGAGCTAAAGTTAAAGTCCCGCTCCAGTGGGGAGAGGGATTAATTCGAGACTTCTGCCAGCTCGATCACGCGGCCTTCCCAGTCTTTGACTAAGAAGTTCAGGGGTTTTTCGCGGCGAATTTTGTGCTTAATGCCTCGCGTTTGCACTCGCATCAGCACTTGCTCTAAGCAGTCGCGATCGAAGCAGACGTGCCGTTGGCGATCTTTCTGGCCCAGGCTGGCTCCAGAGATCACATGCACCTGGGTGTTTTTCTTGAGTTGGTACCAGAGGCCATCGGTGCCATTGAAATTGCGAGTCGCAGTCGCCGGTCCCCCTAAACCTGGAGACATATAGAGTGGGTCAACGCTGGTTGCGCCCAGACTTTGCTCATAGTTGTAGTAGTAGTGCAATGGCACCTCAGCAGCAGCCAAGCCCAGCACTCCTTCATAGAACTGACGACCGGACTCCAAGTCGGACACCATTATGGTGTGCACTTTTGGGGCACTGGTAAGAAACATCCACATCGCTCCCGCATAAGCTGCCAAGAGCAAAACCATAATTCCTTGCGTTGACAAGAGGCTGTCTAACGGCAGGGCTGGGAAAAAAGCTCCCAAAGTTAGAGGCTGAGACAGGAAGGGCATCACACTCAATGCTAGAACCATGAATTAAGTGAGGGACTTAAGCCAGTTGAACAGAATTCTAGAGATGGTGGCTGACACACATCGCTAGTGATCTTAGTCTATCAAGGCTAAACCTACCTCATCCAAACTTCAAGAAAGGCTCACTTGTGGCGGATTGGGAATTGAACACCAACTCTTGCTTAATCGCCACGGCCTCGTTTTCAGAAAAAGAGTTTTAATTGGGGAAAAGCGTAGATTATAGTAAGAGTCAATTCCGATTAGAGACTCAGCCAGTCAGTGACTGAAAATCGTGCAAATTCCTACGTTTCCTGAAAGCAATCATCCGATTGTCCAATCGCTCTTTCATCATAGCGATCAGGAGTTGTTGACGCTGTTTCAGCGCCATCCTGATTCGGGGCGATATTTTACGGCTATTTTTTGTCGCTACAGCCCAATTGTTTACACTTTAATTCGGCACTCAGCGCGATCGCCCGTGCAGGCTGACTACCTCTTTGCCATTACTTGGCGGCACGTCTTTCATGAGCTAGGTGGGTTAGATTTGCGATCGAGCCAGCTCTCGAATATTGAGAACCTGACGTTGCAAAATTGGCTGATTAATATGACAGCCTTTTGCATCAACCAAGCGGAATTACCTCCGGTGGAATCGGTGCATTACTCTTTGCAAGGCGCTTCACCGCCGCTGTGGTGCTACGTGGAGCAGGCGTTAGACCAGTTGCCTCCAGTGCTGCGGCTGATGATTTTGATGGCTCAAACCTTTCACTGGAGCGAAACTCGGATTTCGGCTTACTTGCAGGCGGAGGGGGAAGCAATTTCGCCCGCAGAAGTTAAGGTGCGGTTGCAAGAAGGCTACAAACTCCTAGAAGAGGCTCTCCCAGAAGATATTTGTGAAATTTATTTAGGTGGGAATACTAGGGATCGGACCGATGGGTTCGACTTTAGTTCGATCACGTTGGAACCTAGTGTTGAATAAAAACCGTTCGTCGAATTTAGCTGAATCGAGTCAGCTTTACGGCGCTGGGTGCCTGTGATTCCATCAAGCTTGGTTGTGAGGAAATTGTCATGAGTCGCCGTTTATTAGCAGTCGTCCTTGCGTCCGCATCACTGTTGACCGCTACAGGTACAATTTGCCTGTTCAACTTGAGTGGAGCTAACGCTGCCAGCTTAAATGAACAGTTAAATATTCCTGTCAATAACGGCACTCAAGGTGAGCTGAGAGATGAAGCCGATCGCTTAGTTCGCCTGGGCGGACAGTACGAACAACAAGGCTCACTCGAAAAAGCGATCGCCTCTTGGCAACAAGCGGTGAAGCTCTACCAACGCATTGGCGATGTCTCAGCCACTGGCCTGACCTACGACTTTATTGGCCTGACCTATGCTCAACTCGGCAGAATCCGGGAAGCAGAAGATGCCCTGCGCCGACGTTTAGCGATCGCTCGTGACAACCGCGACTTTAGAGGCCAAATTTACGGCCTGAATAATGTCGGGACCGTTTTGCTGCGTCGTGGAGCTCCCCAAGCCGCTGCCAGTAGCTTTAACGAAGCCCTAACGATCGCGCAGAATATCAATAGCCTGGAAGGTCAAGGCTTGTCTTTGAGCAACCTAGGGTTGGCAGCCGTAGCAACCGGAAACTATAACCAAGGAATTAAACAACTAGAATCAGCTCTGACCTACCGACGACAGGCAGGCGATCCTAGTGGCGAGGCCAGCACTTATAACAATTTGGGCGATGCTTACCGAGGAGCGCAACGGTATCAAGATGCAGCCAATGCCTATGGTGTGGCCCTACGGTTGGCTCGCACTAGTCGCGATCGCCCCAATCACCTTCGGGCCATTGATGGCTTAGTCGCGTCCTATCGCCCTTTGGGCAATTACACCCGTGCCTTAGAGGTACTCGATCAACGCTTAGCGTTAACCCAAGAGCAGAGCAACCTGCGTCAACAGCTCACAACATTGCGATCGCTAGCCGAGATTTATCAAGCCTCAGGCAACCGGGAAACGGCCCGCAATTTTTATCAAAGAGCGATCGTAGTGGCACGGGCGCTAGAAGATACCAGAAGCGAATCCTTGCTCCTCGATCAACTCCGCCGTCTTTAGCGCTCCCCCAAGTTCCTAGTGGGCGATTCTCCTTGAGGGATGCTTCGCGATCGCCTGCTGAGGAGAAACCCCGGTGATTTAACAGTGCATGGCCTTGTTAGCTTATGTCTTCCGTAATGAAGTACTAGCGGTTTTATAATTACGAGATGCAAAAGCTTACGATAACCCGACCTGACGACTGGCATCTGCATCTCCGCGACGGTGCCGCGCTGAAAGCGGTTCTGCCCCATACAGTGCGTCAGTTTGCCCGTGCGATCATTATGCCGAACCTGAAGCCTCCAGTGCGCTCCGTGGCTGCTGCTGCTGCCTATCGCGATCGCATCCTTGCCGCTATTCCGACTGGTAGACAGTTTGAGCCGCTGATGACACTTTATCTCACTGACAACACCAGCCCTGAAGAAATTATCGCGGCCAAAGCCTCCCAGTTTGTCAAAGCGGTCAAGTACTACCCAGCGGGCGCGACGACCAATTCAGACTTCGGTGTGACGGACATTGGTAAGTGCGATCGCGTTTTTGAGGCGATGCAGCAGGTAGACATGCCTTTACTCCTGCATGGGGAAGTAACCGATCAAGATGTTGATATGTTCGATCGCGAGAGAGTGTTCGTCGAGCAACATTTGATCCCCCTCAAGCAGCGATTTCCTAACTTGCGCGTGGTGCTTGAGCACGTTACCACCTCAGATGCTGTGCAGTATGTCCTGTCTGCCGACAATGTCGCTGCAACGATCACGCCACAACATCTTTTATTTAACCGCAATATCCTATTTCAAGGTGGTATTCGCCCCCATTTCTATTGCCTGCCAGTTTTAAAGCGGGAGGAGCATCGCTTGGCACTTTTGCAAGCGGCAACCTCTGGTAATCCTAAGTTTTTTCTTGGCACCGATAGCGCCCCTCATCCCCGCGACAGCAAAGAAAGTTCCTGTGGCTGCGCGGGTTGCTATTCGGCGCTGCACGCGATGGAGCTGTACGCAGAAGCGTTTGAAAGTGTTGATGCCCTGGATAAGCTTGAAGCGTTCGCCAGCTTCTATGGGCCAGATTTTTATCAACTTCCGCGCAATAGCGAACAGGTTACTTTGACCAGAACAACCTGGCGTGTTCCCGACGAGGTTCCATTCACTGAATCTGGACTCGTGCCTTTACGGGCAGGTCAAGAGATGACGTGGCAAATGGTGTGACAGAAGCATGATTCCTACTTCTCGACCAACTTTCCGCCGTCTCTAAACCTTTTCTCAAGTTCCTAGAAGTGAGCGATTCTCCTTAAGGGATGCTTCGCCGATCGCCTGCTCGTGAAGAAACTCTGCGATCGCTTCCATTCCCCGCAACGAAATAGCTTGGTTGTATTCAAAGCCCCTCTTAAACTAGAGACCCCAAAACCTGCATGATGTCCTGATTAAACCCGTGGTTGGTCTACCAGGAGATGTGGTGCAAATTCATAACAGACGCTCATCAACGGCAACGTTATCACGGAATCCTATGTGAAGAACCAGCCTACAACTAGGGAACTGTTACAGGTCCATAGCACTCGTAATTTCTTCTTGGAACAATCGTAACTAATGACAGCCATCTTTGGGTTTTGTCCCAGAGCAAATATTGTTGGTCGTGCGGTTCTACAAATCCATTCTCTTACGCACTTTCAAAGTTTATTTAATGTTCCGATTCACTCGCCCCTAGAAAACCTTCGTTCTCAACAAAGCGGCTGAATATGGTCGGTGTGCAAGCGGATTGTTAGCTGGTAAATTCAGAATCCAATCGGAGATTAAAGGGTGTTCTGAAATTTTAAGGGTAAAGAAAAGGGATACCCAGATAAATCAAAGTAGTGCCAAATAATATCTCGCCTCGGATCATGATTTAGATAGCTACCTGTTCTTCTCTCTGTTTTCTCTGTAGAGATCGTTTTGATGCCAACAAGGCTAATGGCGTACCATTTATTATTGACTTTAAAGAGATTGATTCTACCTAGTGGTACTTCATACCAAGCTTTTGCTGAAATGAGTTTTCCTTCTAATGTGACCGAGACGTTACCACCAGGGAAACCTCCGTGTGAGATGAGATCCCGGTGCGTTTCACAATCAGAAAGATTGACGCTTAGCAAGTAGCATATTTCTTGAAAAG
The DNA here is from genome assembly GCF_039962155.1 of Trichocoleus desertorum AS-A10. Classification (NCBI taxonomy): domain Bacteria; kingdom Bacillati; phylum Cyanobacteriota; class Cyanophyceae; order Leptolyngbyales; family Trichocoleusaceae; genus Trichocoleus; species Trichocoleus desertorum. The sequence goes on from NZ_JAMPKN010000015.1 coordinate 15,490, forward strand.
TAGAATAACTGAGAATATAATTCCTTTCGACTGGCATTTGTAGAAGTATAGCCGCCTCCCCTTTCAAATCCCCCCAAACTCTAGCTTTGACCTCTGTGTTATACCCTTCACCACCAAATGTTTCTGGATAAGCCGTAACTAAAGAGCCAGGACTTCCGTATGCACATTTAACATTAGCGATTCGACTACCTTCAAGGTAATAGTGCATCAATCCTTTAATAGTCATCTGTGTTGTGGAGGATGACCGATCGAACTGTAATGTCAATGTTCCAAGATAGTCGCCATGCTGAGGAGGTGCTAAAGATTGTGTGTCTACTATTGATAGTAATTGTGTGGGCAGAGTATTTACATCTTGCGAAAAGCTATTTTGAATTGGGACTGGAATTGAAACCTTTTGTTGTTCCTGCCAGTTTTTGTCGAGTGAATCAAGAAAGTTTTTTGGGAAAGACCAGTAGAATATATAATTTTGATAATCTACTACAACTAAAAAAGTCGGATTTTTCTGAAGTAACCAATAATTTAGAGTTGTTACTGAGATCTGAACTCTAATTTCATCACCTTTAATTTCTACCTCTTCCTTACCTTTGCATTGAACATTGAACATCTTTCCAGTTGGATGGTCTTCCTGCATTAACTCACAAATAAAATCGATGCCAAGATCGCGTTCTTGAGGTATGGGAATAACATTGCAGAATTGACTAAAAACGGAATTGAGAAGTTCAGCAGCACTTATGCCAATCTTTTGAGACTTTGTTCGTTTGGGTAGTCTAGTCATTACAGAGCTTGAAGCTTTCTCCCAAGCTTAACTCAGCCACTATGGAGTAAAGTTAAACGAGGGTAATGCCCCCTTGTGGAAGTAGATAACGCCAGTTAACTATTAATAGACTGAAACTCTCTGTCTAAAATTCCATAGTGGGTGAATAAGCAGGATGATTCAGCATAAAGCAAGTGCTCAATCTAGACATGACAGGCATTGATGCCGTTCAAGCTAATAACCATCTATCACACCACTTCAATTACAGGCAAGTATTACTCCCCTTCCCTCCTGCGGGAAAGCAAGCTAGGTAGGGAAGGGGCTAGGAGGTAGGTATCAAAAGAATTAGTTCACTAGAACTTGGCCGTTATTTTGAATACGGATGGCTTCTTGGTCGCTACCGAGTCGAGTGGTCTCATCCAGAGCAAAGCCGATCGAGCCTGCTTGGGCACCAGCGATCGGGGCGATCTGTACTAAGCCTCGGTCAGGACGAAGGGTGGTGATCGTCACAGGTACGGGTAAGTCTTGCAGCATAACTTCAGCGCCACCTGCAAGCGATCGCGGCTGCGTATGACCAATCACTTCATAAGTAACGGTAGTACCCGTGTTGTTTCTCAACATCACATTAACTCTGCTGTTGAGCGGAAGCACGGTGGCGATCGCATTTCCGAGGCTTTCGGGGAGAGGGGGTTGAGCAGGAGCTGTTGTGCCGGCTCTGCCAGAGGACGTTCCAGGTAAAGTGGTGGATGGGTTAATTCGATATAACTGGTTACTAGTGTTGCCTATAGCGTTACCAGTGGCGTTAGTAACATTGCCTGTCGTGCTGCCAGTGGCATTGGCACTTTGGGTAAAAGCATTAGCTTGACAACCGGAGGGAACCAGCCGAGTGCTGTTGTAGGGTTCTTCGTAATAGATGCGAGGGCAAGGATTCACCGATGAGCGGGTTTGAGCCGTGACTTGATTGATTAGCGGCAAACTTACTAATAAGCCTCCCACAACCACCCCCACGGCTCCTAGGGAGAGTTTTTTGACGGGATTAAGTTGAATCATAGTTTTCTCCTACAAGCCATCGAGCTAAAGATTGAATTTAAAGCTGTTTAAGTCAGCAATTGATGAGCCAATTTCTTTGATCATGGAAGGCATATTGTCGATTGATCAGCTATCTATTGGCTGATCAATCGACTTCAAAGTAGGTAAAAAAAAGATCGCCCTCCCTAAATTGAGAGCGATCGCAGACAAAATATTAACTCTGAAGAATCAGGCTGAAGTTTGCTTAAGCGTGATCCCACATTTGGCGAATTTTGCCAGGCAAGAACTCGGCGATCTCTTTGATCCGATCTTCCGAAAGCTCATCTTTGGCTGCGGAAAAGACTGCTTTAAGAACGGTGTCTACATCAGTTTCCTGCGGGATGCCTGCTTCTTGGCGAATCCGGAACAGAAAGGTATCTTCTTTGATGATCAGGGGAGGACGAACTCGACTGAGGAAGCGCACCAAAGGATTTGTGTCGATCCACAAGTCAGCTACTTCATTTTGCAGTGCTTTCTCGTCTGTTGGCTCCATTGGTTCATGCAGTTCTTCAGCCACGCGATCGACCGCTTCATTGGTCATCATGTCGCGCATGGTGCGGAACACGACTTCAGTAATGTCTCTGGCGTCGTATAGGTCAGTCAAATTGGCCTTGACCATGACCCGCTCTAGGAAAGGCGAGTCTTTGTCAGCGATCGGAACTGCCGGGCCACTCTCCAGTGCTTTCGGTGGGTCTGCGTTCATTTCGTCCAACATTTGCCGACCTTTTTCGGTCAACTCTGCTTTCTTGAAGGAAATGAGATGAGGTAGAGGACCGTCAGCAGCCCCGAAGCTGTTAGCAATTCTGAAATCGAACTCTTTAGGAGCAACTGCATCAGGAACATCTTCCTGGTTGCCGTAGGCGTTGCCGGTAAACTCAGCGTTAATGTACTGCCGTTGGTTTAAATAATCTAAGTGACCGAGCACATCTTTCGGGGTGATCTTTAAACCCGCAAAGTCCGTCTCGGAGAAATTTACTTCGTCGGGACCAGGGCCGCGATCGCACTCATCAATTTTTTTCAACATGATGTAAACTACATCATCTCGGATGTCAATTGGCATAAAATTCTTCCATACTTCAATAGGGTTCAACGGCTGAAGCATTGATCTCTATTGATTTAGGCTTGTTAAACCCAGTTTTTATCAAAGCAGACTCAGAAAAAGCTCTGAACGACCCTGCCAAGAATTTCATCAGATTGAATTGCTACAGCCATCGCTATTGAAATTAGTAGGAGAAGGACAACTCTTTCATCTGCCACAGGAAACATTCACTAGGAGGAAATCTGCTAACCTGACGCAGAGCCGCTCCTAAAACAATTAATGTTAATTGATGGCTCTAATTCGTTTCCTTCTCAAGAGAGAGGAAGATCCTCCAAAAAGAGGAAGCTTTGAAGTTAAAGGTTATGTAGGACTATCGTTTAAGTCATGAATAGCTTATGGCAGGGGTTGCAGTAAGATTCGGTTCAGGTTAGTCCTTTGTGATTTTGACTTGTGCAACATGTTGCTGAAGGGCAGCCTAAGCTCTAAATTATCGGGTCACTCTTTGAGCCTAGGGAAATTATTCTAACGATATTATTGCGATCGCCACGCATAAGCCGTAGTAGTCTACGCTACTTTCGTAGCCTAGCAGTACCTTATTGAGTCTTTAAGAAGGTACCTCACCAGCGAAATTAATGTCGTGCAATTGCATATTAGATAGTGCAATTGTTATCAAGATGCAAGAGTACCCTGAAGGGTACTGCGGTGCCTTAACTAACTTTTCCAGAATAGGAGGTAGTTCAGTCAATATTCTCTTACGTGAAGCAGGAATTTACTATGACTAGAAGAGTTGCAGGCGTTGTTGTGATTGACGGCACTGATGATGAGAGCTGGCCATTCAGTGATGAACGTGGACATCTAGAGCAGGGGGTTGATGTCATTTTGGATGAGGGTCAGCCAGCAGGAATCGTTCAGGTGCCTCACTTACGCTGGGGCGGTGAGTGCCGAGTTGAAGTCGAGCTACGGGCTCAGGTAGTTCAAAAAAATGCGGTTCAAGTCACGGGAACCGCCAAATTATTTGAAGGAACTTCCGAGAATACAGATGACTTGGAAGACCAGCAGCAAGTGAATTTCACCGTTCCCAAAGGTGGCACTCCCACACGTCGTCAGATTAACTTGAGGAGTAGTGGGATTGGGGGTGGCGATCATGCTGAGATCTACCTAACTCTCACTAACTCAATTTATGAAACTCCCGACTAAAAACGAAGAAAAAGGACAAATTTTCGAAGAGTCTGCACTTTTAGAATACCTGCGTGAAAGTGCCAATTGAGACCTTCAGTAACTGAGCATCATTTAATCCGAACGAATCGTGATGTAAAGTTTGAGAAACGATCGCTCTTCTGAATTAGCGGAGGAGCGATCGTTTTTATTTGGATCGCTTTTATTTGAACGGAGGTTAAATCCTATGAGCAAGTGAGCTACTTTGCCTGTTGCAATTTCGCAGCACGAGTTTAAGCTATGACCGCTGTTTCTAAAGGAGTAGGAGCAGCCGTAGGCAGATTTCTTAAGCCAACCCAAACCTTGTATTCACTTCTCATGCAGGTAATACAAACTTGAGCACCGTGTTCCGACAAACCTAATGCTAAGCCAAAAGCTTTTTGCCTATCTTCAGCCTTATAGGTCGTGCAGAGACGGTACAGCTCGTTGCCAGAGAACATCCCCTCACGAATCTCATTGTGATGCCAAAACTTAAAGGGATGTACTAGCTCATGGGACAAGACTAAAGGCAACATGAAACCCTAACCAAGCTTCAAACTATCATCTTCTTTGATAGAGCAAGACTGGTGAGTATACATCTATACAAAGAGGGAGTTACTGAGAAGCCCTCGTATGCTCTTGTCTAAAATAGCACTAGCCACAGGGAATACTCGGTACTACCTTAGCGGCGATCGCAGCCTAGGGAATGAGAGCGATAGAAAGCGATAGAATACGAAATCTCTTGACTCTGGCTTGTTTTAGTAGAGGGTAAGGTTGGCTAGATAGAGCTTGCAGTAGTTTGCCTTCCCCTTAACTAAACCCGTGTGCTTGACTCATGATCTTTTTCAACTTAGTTCTTTGGATATCGGCGATCGCACTGTTAGGGCTGAGTTTAGTAACTGCTTGGTGGTACAAGTTTTGGCTACTTGAGATTTTAGGGACGGGGTACTTGTGGTTTGCTGGAGCCACTCTGTTGCTATGGATCAGTGTGCTGCTGATCAAACCCTTACGACCCAAGCGGGGGCTACAAATTGTGCTAGCGATCGCGCTGATTTTCTATGCTCAATTTACACTAAGCTGGTATATCCCTAGGCTCCGGGACATGAAGCCAGGCGGGGCACCTGTAACTGTCATGACTTATAACGTTAACTACCAGTTATGGAATACCACAGCTACCGAAAAATTGATCAGAGCTTATCCTGCGGATATTTTTACCTTAGTTGAACCGACTAAAGAGCAAGCGACCGAGCTATGGAATGAAGTTAAAGATCTATATCCTCACTACTACCGAGCCACAGGTGGCAACCTCAGCTTGTTTAGCCGCTATCCCATTCAGGCTGCAAAGACAGACAACCTCCAATCGCCCCATCAAAGCCTCTTTGCCACTCTAGAAATTTCGGGTAAAACCATTCAAGTCGTTGCGGTTCGACCACCTGCGCCTCAAAATAAAAACTATTTTAATCGTCGTAACCAAGTTCTACGAACCTTGGCAGCTTATACGCGACAACAGAAAACACCATTGATTGTGATGGGAGATTTCAATACAACGGCGTGGTCATTTTATTTGCATGAGTTTACTCAGCGATCGGGACTGCGTAATGCTTCTGTGGGGCATGGTCTGCATCCCACTTGGTATTATGCCACCTCTGGAAAGGCGGCTCCCTCAGCCCACAAGTTTTTCCAATTCATCAAGATTCCTCTTGACCATATCTTTATCAGCCCTAGCATACGAGTTGATCAGGTGATGACAGCACCTCCCGGCATTTCGGATCATCGTCCCCTGATTACTAAACTCAGGGTTTGAGTCAAATGACTAGGAGGGCTGGTAGGAACAGAATGTATGCTACTTTCCGGGCCACCAGTGATATCGCACGGGTGATTGCCCGATTAAAGGTTCGCAGCCAATCTGATTGTTGTTTGGATCAAGTCTATAGGGATCAGGCGACAGTACCCGGAAATTGCGATGCGGTATGTCATTACAAGTCAAGCTTGATAATTTTGGTGAAAGACAGATATCAGGATATGCAGGACTACAATCAGCTTGTGATTGGCTCTGAGCACACAACTGAGTCAGATTAACAATCTGCCCCGCTTCTGTCTGGGCGTAGCATGTTAAAGAAGCCAAGTTTGCGGGTTCTAGAGGATATTCGGTATTCTCAAAGAGAGAGCGACCAGAAGCAGCTTCAGGGCAGGCTAGGAGCGCGATCGCGTATAAGCTAGTAGCCAAGCTTAAATATTTCAGCATTGTATCTACCTAGTTTTAAGGCAGCGTCATATAGTTTTTCAAGAAGTTACGAGCTGATTCTGTATCGAGTCGATAAGTGACATTCGTAGCTCGGCAGACGGAGTCTCCAGAGACGGTTATCGCAGCGACAACATTTGTAGCACCTAGGAAATTAGGTCCACCGGAGTCGCCAAAACAAGCACCACCATCCCCTGTAGCGGGATTTTGTGACATGCGTAGTACCGTGGGGTTAATGGCACTAAAGCTGGAAGTAGAAACCATGCGCAAATTGCTGCCACCAAAGCTTGGTTGCCCACCACCTACTTGCCGTTCTAAAGATCCATAGCCTACTGCCGTAAATTTTTTGTCCTTTAAACCATTTTTAGCAGCCTCTTGGTCAAAGAAACCTGCTGTCGGTAATTGAGCAGGGGTGATTCCAGTAACTGGTTGATCTAGCTCAATGACGGCGATATCCCCTGTATCCGATTGGCTTTTGTTGTAACCCGGATTCATACGCATTTTTCCTGGAAAGCGAGTGGCACCTTCCGTCAGATCGGAGTCAAAGGAGACAAATGCTTGAGTGATGCCACGAGACTCAGCTGCTTCAATACAGTGCGCTGCGGTTAAAAAAATCTTGGGAGAAATGAGCGTTCCTGAGCAAATTGCACGGAGTCCCTTTCCTGCATCTACCATCATGGCACCTACATTCGGATGTCCGTTGCCATCTGGTTCACCGTAGGTGATTGCTTGGGCTGGGGCGATCGCAAACAATAGAATTCCTAAAGTCTTGGCACAGGCAAGCATGTTTTTCTGCACAGGATTTCCTCAAAATCTATTAATTGAAAAATGCTCTTTGGCTTTGTAGCCATAGGATGCTGGGCTTGTTGATGGCATCCGTCTCATTGCGTTTATTATCAAGGTGCTAGTTGAGCGATCGCCTCCTCCAACTGCATGAGGGATTTTTCATCCTGTAAGGTTAATTACTTCTGGGTTACATGACGCTTTAGAGTAATAGAGGGAAACAGGCTAATTTCTCTTTCCTGAGGAGGCAGTAGCTTTAGCACCAGATATGGCGGTTTTGCATAGACTCTTGGATTTTATTGACAACAATGTTGTGATCGGTGATGTCATTCCCAGCTATTGGTATGAGGGGCGTTGTCCTCAAAGTGCTACTTGGTTGAGATTACCTCGTACCTCCTTGGCAGAGGCGATCGCTTGTGGTCTGATGCAACAGCTAGCCAAGGATACGGTTTACTCGCATGAGGGCAAAATGTATGGGGTGCTATTGGTAGAACTGCCATCTAGAGAACAGCGAGTTCTGAAAGCTTTTTCTGGGTTGCTGAACGGTCAAGGTCAAGTTGAAGGATGGGTGCCTCCGATTTCTGGGCGTGATCAAGTAGCAATGGTAGAAGTTCAGACAGTGAGGGAGCTAGATACCCTGAAACAGGAAATCATCACTCTGCAAGAATTGCCAGAACGGAGACAGTACCAACAGTTATGTCAGGAGTGGGAACGACGCTTCGAGAGGATGAGCGATCGCCATCAAAAACACAAACAACAACGGAAAGAGAAACGCCAAATTCTCTCAGAGACGCTGATTGGCAAAGATCTCGCGATCGCGCTGCAACAACTCGATGAAGCCAGTCGCCAAGATGGGATAGAACGACGACAACTTAAAAGAGAAAGAGATGTGGCGTTGCGATCGCTGCAACAGGAAGTGTCAACAGCAGACATCAAAATAGGAGAACTCAAACAACAGCGCAAAGCTCTATCTCATCAACTGCAAGCCCAAATGCAGCAGGCTTATTATTTGACCAATTTTGCTGGGCAATCTCTCTCGTTAGAACAGTTGGTGTTGGGGTCTGCTCCGATGGGAACCGGAGACTGCTGTGCGCCTAAGTTACTGCATTATGCAGCCACTCACAATCTCAAGCCTCTAGCGATGGCGGAGTTTTGGTGGGGGCCGGCGTCGGTTGGCGGAGATAAAGTTCAGGGAGAGTTCTACGGTGCTTGCACAGAGCGGTGTCAGCCATTAATGGGATTTCTTCTTGCCGGATCTACTATAAGCCCCCCTAGCCTTTCAATAGTGGAGGGAACAAAACAGCTAATTTTCTCCAGCATTGGGGGGCTAGGGGGGCCGAATGCAGGAAGTTTAACTATTCTCTACGAAGATCAGGGGCTAATTGTTGTTGATAAACCTGCGGGACTGCTCTCTGTACCCGGACGCTATCGCGATCGCCAGGATAGTGTGCTCAGTCGCTTACGGTATCTCCTGCCAGATGGTGCGGCCCTTTTGCCTGTGCATCGGTTGGATCAAGACACTTCAGGCATTTTGGTGTTGGCTCGCGATCCAGAAACACATCGACAATTAAGCCAGCAGTTTCAAGCGCGGCAAGTGCAGAAGGTTTATGAGGCAGTCTTGGCGGGTTTCGTTGCCAGGGAGCAGGGTGTGATTGAGCTGCCGTTGTGGGGAGATCCTAGCGATCGCCCTTATCAAAAGGTAGATTGGCAGCAGGGTAAACCGAGCATCACCCGTTTTCGCGTTATAGGGAGAGAAGGAGATCATACTCGTCTAGAGTTTTTTCCAGTGACAGGACGAACCCATCAGCTGAGAGTCCATGCGGCTGATTTGCAAGGATTGGGGATACCAATATTGGGCGATCGCCTGTATGGATGTAACGCAGATTCTATTCGGTTACATCTCCACGCCAGAAAGCTCCGCTTCCAGCATCCCCAATCTGGTAAAACGCTACATCTAAAATCTGAAACTCCTTTTTAGAGGGTTTGTCGTTGTTCGCAGAGTCGCTGATGAGCCGCAGTGAAATCGTCGATTGTGATTTGAATGCGGGTGGGGTCAGTAAGACCTTGCTTGCGGTAGCGGCGAATGGCTTCTAGAGCAGCTTGGTTGCTTAACAAAGTGAGGTCAGCGCCATTCCAACCCTCGGTTTGGGTAGCCCAGTGCGCTAGATCTACTTCACCTAAGGGGCGATCGCTATTGTGAACTTGCAAGATTGCTAAACGGCTGACTTGATCAGGCAAATCAACTTTTAGCTGTAGGTCTAGTCGCCCTGATCTCAATAAAGCAGGGTCTAGAGCTTCTGGGCGATTCGTGGCTCCTATCAGCAGAACATTGGGGCATTCGTGCAGACCGTCTAATTCTGTGAGCAGTTGACCAACGACGCGATCGCTGACGCCTGAATCTCCAAAACTGCCTCTGGCTGGGGCTAGTGTGTCAATCTCATCAATAAAGACCACACAGGGAGCGGCTTGTCGGGCTTTGGTGAACAGTTCCCGCACTGCTTGTTCGGAAGCACCGACCCACTTGCTCAGCAGTTCCGGGCCGTTAACTGCAATAAAGTTAGCACGGGCTTGAGAGGCCACTGCTTTAGCCAGCATGGTCTTACCTGTGCCTGGAGGCCCCCAGAGCAGGATACCGCGTGGCGCTTTGGCTTTGGTGCGTTGGTAGAGTTCGGGATAGAGCAGTGCTCCCTCAACCGATTCTTGTAGGGTTTGCTTCAGGCTCTCCAGCCCACCGATCGCATCCCAGGAGACATTGGGTGCTTCTACCTCCACCGATCGCAAGACCGCTGGCTTGATCTCCTTAATCGCCTGGAGAAAATCTGCTTGGGATACCGTCAAGTTTGCAGAAATAGGACCATCCAAAGCAGGTGCATGTCGCCGCAGGGCAGTATAAGCAGCCTTTTGGCATAACGCTTTCAGGTCTGCGCCCACCATTCCTACAGAGAGATCCGCGATCGCCACCAAATCTACGGACCGCTCTAGCGGCATGGTCTGACTTAAGATCCTGAGAATCTCTAACCGTCCCACTCGGTTGGGCACGCGGAATTGCACTTCTCGGTCAAAGCGTCCTGGACGGCGTAGGGCAGGATCAAGATGATCGGGGCGATTGGTAGCAGCGAGAACAATCACGCCCTTACTCTTGGCAAAACCATCCATCAAGCTCAGCAGTTGGGCAACTACCCGCTTTTCCACCTCTCCTTCTACCTTGGCGCGATCGGGAGCGAGGGTGTCAATCTCGTCAATGAAGATGATGCAGGGGGCCGATCGAGCGGCTTTCAAGAAAATGCTTCGCAGGCGCGCCTCGGCTTCCCCGTAATACTTGCCCATCACTTCCGGGCCGACGATGGCGATGTAGTTCACCTCTAGCTCTTGGGCCAAGGCGCGGGCTGTCAGCGTTTTGCCCGTACCGGGAGGTCCAGCTAGCAGCACTCCCTTAGGTGGCTCCAATCCCAATGAAGTCAGCAAATCTGGACGTTTCAGCGGTAGCTCAACTAACTCTCGCAGCTCTCTAATCACCTCAGACAACCCGCCCACGCCTGCCAGAGAGACAGGGGCAACGCTATCGGCTGGGGGAGGTGTGATGATAACTTCGTCCATCGTCGAGGATGGCGGAGGTGAAGTAGGTCTGGACTGGACTCGACTCGCAGAAGTAGAGTTTTGCTGCTCAGCCGGGGCTTCTCTGCTACTTTCCGAGGGGGGGCTTTTGGTAGAGCTACGCCGCACCTCTGCCTGGAACTCTTCTGGCTCAGCTCTGCCTTCCAGCGTTCTGACAATCTCTAACAGACCCTCAAATCCTTGATCTAAGAGGTCTTCAAATTCTTTGAGTAGGTCATCCATAAATTTTTGTCCGCATCGCGGGCGGGGGCTGGCTGGAAAGTGACTGGAGAGAGTGGGCAATTGCTTCCCACCCGCTTGGTGTTCTCAGGGGTGCTTCCAGTATAGACATCCCAGTTCAGAGCCGATTGACGAGTGTGTAGGGGTCGTTACACTCAAGCGTGGTGCCCTAAACTCAGCGACCTGAACACTTGATAAAGCAGGGTGAGAACAATGGGAATGAGGATGGGGATGGCGACCAGCAACCCTTGTTTGCCAAAGCGGATTTCTTGGCCATCGGCTTTGAGCACAGCCACAACAGCCACAATGCCCATGATTACCCAGACAAAACCAAACACAATAAAGAAGGTGAATGGGATATCCTGCATACTCTGCTCCTATGTTTTTTGGCTCACTTCTCTAGCGATTTACTTCTAGGCTAGCTTTGAGACCAAGGTTTGCCCTCCTCCCGTCGATACGCTAGCTTCGCTCATAGATTTTCTGGCCTAGAGGGGCGATTGCCTGAGCTCAAATTTGGGAGAGAACTAGTAGAAAATCCGTCGAATGGTGATTCAGGATTAATCTAAATCAGCAGAAAATTTTCAAAGGCATCATTCAACAAAAACTGCCTGAAGCAATAGTCAAGGAGTTCTATTGGCGCGCTCACCAGACTTTCGAGAACCCTCATTGCCGCACCCGCTCCAGCGAGTCTTGGGCAGTTTAAGTGCTTACCGCTGGACTGCGATCGGTGCTTTGTTCAGCACCCTACTCCTGACCGCTGCCTATACGGTGACACCTCAACTATTTCGTTGGGGCATTGATGCAGGGATTGCTCAGAGAAATTTGCGGATAGTTCTCTATAGTGCGGGCTGGATGGTGGTGGCCGCGATCGCCAGAGGTTTATTTAACTTTGGTCAAAGCTTTTGGGCGGAGGCAGCGTCTCAAGGTGTGGCCTACGATCTGCGGAATAAAATTTTTAGTAAGATTCAAAACCTCAGCTTCAGCTATCACGACCAATCGCAAACCTCGCAACTACTGACTCGCGTCACCAGCGATATTGAGCAAATCCGCACGTTTTTAAGCACGAGCTTGATGCAGGTCATTAGTGCGATCGTGACATTGGTGAGCGTCGCTGTAATTTTGCTGCTCATGAATTGGCGATTAGCACTGATTACGCTGACTGTGGTGCCGATGGCAGGATGGCTGATGGCCCAATTCCTCAGCAAAACGAGTAGTTTGTTTGGGCAGGTGCAACAGCAACTCGGTGATTTGAATGCAGTATTGCAGGAGAACTTGTTTGGTGTGCGAGTGGTGAAAGCGTTTGTGCGCGAGTCTACCGAAACGGCACGCTACACAACGCTGAATGACGCTTTGGTCAAGACCAATATGAAGACCATTCGCGCCATTCACGACACGTTTCCTTTTATCTTTTTGTTAAGTAATTTAGTCACCGTAGTTGTCGTGGGCTACGGCGGTGCAGCGGTGATTGGCGGGCGCTTCTCGATTGGAGAACTAGTCGCATTCAACTCCTATTTGCTCCTGATTCTGCAACCGATTTTGTTGATTGGTTTTGCCGCTCCTGCGATCGCCCAAGCTGCTGCCTCGGCAGAACGAGTATATGAGGTGGTGGATGCCAGAATTGAGATTCGCGATCGCCCTTATGCCAGCTTGTTTGATAGTTGTGTGGGCAGAATCACATTTGAGCATGTTTTCTTCCGTTATCCCGGAGCTACAACCGAAGCCCTAAAAGGTGTTTCCTTTGAAACCAAACCCAAAGAACTGATTGCAATTTTGGGCATGACGGGTTCTGGCAAAAGCACCATCATGAATCTGTTACCGCGTTTCTATGATGTCACCTCTGGCTCAATCCGGATTGATGGTCGGGATGTGCGAGATTTTACGCTGGAGAGTCTGCGATCGCACATTGGCATTGTCTTCCAAGAAACCACACTATTCTCTGGCACTCTCTACAAAAACATTGCCTATGCCAAACCAGATGCAACTCTAGAAGAAGTGATTGAGGTGGCAAAAACCGCCCAAATGCACGACTTTATCACCAGCCTGCCGGATGGTTACGAAACCATTGTGGGAGAACGTGGCGTAGGCTTATCGGGAGGACAAAAACAACGGATTGCGATCGCGCGAACTCTCCTGACTGACTACAAAATCCTCATCCTAGATGACAGCACCTCTGCCGTCGATGCCAAAACTGCCGCCCAGATCCAAACGGAACTCGACAACCTGATGCGACAAAAAGCTTGCACAACTTTTGTGATCGCCCAACGCATTAGTACCGTTCAGAATGCCGATCGAATTTTGCTCATGGATAAAGGCAGATTAGTGGCACAAGGAACTCATGAGGAGCTGATGTTCAATAGTCCCCTCTACGGAGCAATTTTAGAGTCTCAGGTTAAACAAAAGGAGAGAGTATGACAAGTGCAGGGCCAATTGTCGCAGCGGAGCAAAAGGCGAGCCGTCAGCTCTCAACCTTGCAGCGCTTTCTGCAATATCTTCGACCTTATAAAAAAGAGGTTCCGATCGCTCTCCTTTTAGTAGCGATCGGCGCTGCAACTCAGTCTATTGGCCCGTTCCTCATTGGTTGGTCGATCGACAACCTCATCATCCAAGGAAATTTATCAGGATTGCTGTTGATGCTAGCATTGCTAGCGTTAATTTATATCCTGGGCATCACAGCGATCCGAGGTCAGATCTTGCGGGTAGGCTGGATTATGCAGCGATTGCTGGGTCAACTTCGCCAAGATATTTTCACCAAGATTCAGAGTCTCCCGATCAGCTTTTTCGATCGCAGTGAAGCGGGCGATTTGATGAGCCGTCTGCTAAATGATGTGAACACCGTGAATCAGGCATTTGGCCAGACGATCGCGCAAATGCTGGGCAACATATTCAGCTTGTTCGGCATCATTATTGCCATGTTCTCGATCAACTTCAAGCTAGGGTTATTGAGCAATTTGGCAGTGCCCCTGATGATCTTTACCACTAGCTTTTTTGCGCGCTGGGCCAGAGCTAGGTTCCGCGTCACCCGTCAGACCATTGGCGATCTCTCTGCCAAGTTAGAAGAAGGCATCACCAGTGTCCGAGAAGCCCAAGCCTTTAACCGTGTAGAGCTGAATATTGCAGAGTTTGATTTGGTAAATGCGGCCAACCGAGATGCCAATGTCCAGGCGGTCGCGATTACTGCGGCGTTTCTCCCCTCCATCGATTTTCTCAATACATTGGCGACGGCTGCGGTATTGGCCTATGGCGGTTACTTAGCAGTAACTGGAGCTGCCACTGTGGGAGTCGTTACGGCTTTCTTGCTGTATGTGCAACAGTTCTTTCGCCCTATTCAAATTCTCAGCCAATTCTACACCCAAGCGCAATCAGCTCTCGCGGGTTTGGAGCGGATCTTTTTGCTACTCGATGAACCCTCCCAACTCCAAGACGCTCCTGACGCTACAGAAATGCCATCGATTCAGGGAGAAGTGGCTTTTGAAAATGTCGCCTTCGGTTATAGCCCCAATCAATTAGTGCTAAAGGAAGTCAATCTCTGTGCCAAACCAGGCCAAATGATTGCTTTGGTGGGGCCAACGGGAGCCGGGAAGAGTACAATTATTAACTTGATTTTGCGCTTCTATGATGTGACGGGTGGGGCAGTCAAAATTGATGGAGTAGATGTTCGCAGTGTTACCCAAGCAAGCCTGCGTCGTCAGATTGGCATCGTTTTGCAAGACAATATTCTCTTCAGTGGCACTGTGGCAGAGAACATTGCTTTTGGTTCTCCTCATGCGACTCAAGCAGATATTGAAGCTGCTGCTCAACTCGCGAATGTGCATGAGTTTGTCATCTCCCTACCCCAGGGATACTCAACCCAATTAGGAGAGCGAGGAGCACCCCTCAGCCAAGGACAACGGCAACTAGTCAGTATTGCTCGCGCTGTCTTGATCAACCCTCGAATTCTCATTCTTGATGAAGCTACTAGCAGCATCGACACTCGCACTGAAGCTTTAGTCCAAGACGCGATCGCCCGTCTCCTAAAGGGTCGTACCAGTTTTGTGATCGCCCATCGCCTCAGCACTGTCACCCAAGCCGATCAAGTTTTAGTGATTCAGCAGGGACAAATTGTGGAATCTGGCACTCATGCCGAACTAATCGCTCAACAAGGTATCTACGCTAACCTCTACGCCCTCCAACTCGGTGCACCCGCAGCAGCCTGATTAATGCTGATCAATGTATTGATCTAAGCTGCATAATTTAAGTAGCGACCAGGAACGGTGCTGCCATGACGATTGATATCAACCGCATTGATGCCATTCAAGACTACGACGAGGCGATCGCGGTCTTAGAAGCATTTGTTGCAGAGCTGACCAGAGAATTTGCTAGGTCTAGGGTGTGGTAACAAACCAATCAATCAGCTTACGAGCAATGCTTGGCTTGGACGGAACTGGAGGCAAGTTGCGTTTATGAAACCAAGCGGCATCAGTTAACTCTTCTGGTTGCACGACGATCTCGCCACTGACGTAGGTAGCCGTGAAGCCAATCATCAAGGAGTTGGGGAAGGGCCAAGGCTGCGATCCAAAATAATGGATATCCTTGATCTCAATGCCCACTTCTTCTCGTACTTCACGCGCTACAGTCTCTTCCAATGACTCTCCTGGTTCTACAAATCCAGCTAGCACACTGTACATGTTGGATGGAAAGCGATGAGCCCGCGCCAGGAGTACTTCATCGCCACGCGAGATCAGGACAATCACGGCGGGAGAGAGACGCGGGTAATTCGTTAAACTGCATTTAGGGCAACGCTTTACTCGTTCGGTAGGTAGTTGAGTCGTGGGAGTACCACAGCAACCACAATACTGATGGGTGCGATCCCACTCCATGATCTGGATTGCCCGACTGCTCACGCCATATAGCTCTTCGCCTAAAGCACCATATAGCTCGCGGAGCCCTCGCACAGCCATATTCTCTGGGATTGCTGTCTCTTGGGGAAGTTCTGCGGAGTAGCAAGGCTCACCATCTAGGGTGCCGAGAAACTGAGTCCGCACAGGCACTAAGCCGATCGCCGCCAAGTTGATCAGGTGGGGGATTATGGTGTGAGTACCATTGATCTGAACCAGTAATTTGTTACCCAGAAACGCAAACCACCAAGCAGGGCTAGATTGAACTTCGGGGGCAGCAGTGCCAGGGATAAACGTTCGATGCATGACAGGAGCACATCACGGCCTCTATCCTATCATTGCGATCGCGATGACCTAGCACTCTGAACTAACACGCTACTATGAACTACTATGAATTGGATGAATCAGGCTGTCGTTGCACCACCGCAGTTACAATGCCAATCCCGAACGCTGCGAGGAGAGCAAAACCTAAAAGTAATTGGCTATCCTCGAAGATACCTGCGCCCGCTGCCACCCAAAGCGGTTTAGCGACGAGAATGCTGACGACTAAAGCCAGCAAATAGCTGTGCCAGCGCACTTGAGTCAGGCCAACGCCATAGGCAGCAAAATCAAATAAGCCAGTCATAAGAAAACCCGTCATCAGGAAAAAGTTGCGCTCTAAATGGCGTTGAGCCAGGCGATCCACTTTCTCCATAAATTGCTGCCCGACAAATCGCTCCACCAAGCTGCGTCCATAACAACGGGCAATGTAGAAATTGAAGGTACAAGAAGCTAAATCTGCTAAGGCCACAATCAGCAGCCCTTCAGCAAAGCCAAACAGGCCGCCTGCCAAAATGGCGTAGGCCGTTCCCGGCAGCACTGGCAGGATGATGCTAGTAAAGCGCAGCGCAAATACGATTGCAGGTGCCCAAACTCCAAATTGATCCACCTGCTGACGAATTCGCTCAATTCCCACTTGGTTGAGTAGGCCGATCGCTAAAACAATCAGAACTCCAATTAGCACCCAGCGCAGTAGGTTGATCCATTTGTTCATACAGCGTTCCCTTCTCAGACTTTACATGGTGGCATAAAAGCACCCTAGCTCGGACTGAAAGCGCGATCGCTAAGATGAGCCGCTCGGAGGATTTATGAGAAAGGGGAAGCCGCCTATGTTGATTTGTGACATCTGCAACAGAAAGTTGATGCGACATCGGAAATCATGTTAATTATAAAGAAAATCTTAAGGGGTGGAGGATGCAATGATGACTCCTAAAATGATGCGTCAGCTCTGGAGCTTGGTGGACACGACACAAGTCAGCACTCTGCTGCAATTTGATGATTCTGCCTTGGCGCAGTTACTCCTCAAGCAGCTCACCGCAGAGCAGCCCATTGATGCTCAAACCGCCCGCAGCCTCAATACTTACATCCAAGCGAAGTTGCCTTTAATTCGTGATACCGCTGAAAGCCGCCTCTGTGCTCGGTAAAGTCATTCATTGGCGTTTGCGACAACAGCATTGACTATCCAGCCTTTTTGCGGACTTCATTTAAATAAATATAATATTTATGCATTCCTGGTTCGGCGTCGCTTTGGTAGCGTATTTGATCGGAGCCGCGATCGAAGGAATTACTACTGCCAACCAGCTCTCCCATTTGGTTCCAGAACTCTTAAAAGGCACACAAGAGAAGCCCGCAGAGCATCCTGAAACACCTGTAGAAGTTTTACAAGTTTTTTTAGTCATTACCGCTGTCAGTGTGGGTGGAGCCTTTTTCTGGCCCTGTCGCTTGTTACACCGCTCTATCAAAGAACAACATCACAGCTAGGCCCGCCCATACTGGATTGGAGTAGAAACATGCTGGGCTAGAAACAGTAAGGCTCAACTCAAGATTTACCCAAAACATAGGGCAGAAAAGCCCGCCGAACTTCCGAAGCTCCCCGTAAACTTGGCTCGATGGTGGCGGTGAACCATGAGGGGTCACCCGTCAAAAAGTGAGCATGGACGTCTACTAACTGCCCATAACGCGTCGCAATTTCTTGGATAGCTGTGTTGATGCGTCGAAGATTAGTGCGGGCGATCGCCGGATCAACTCCTGAAAAGTTGCGCTGATCATCTCCTAGAGTGGGGTCGTACACATTACCTAACAAAATCGGACGAATCGGCAACTGTTGCACAAAGGTGTTAAGGTCATTAGCAAATGTGGTGATCCCTGGACCTGAATCACGAATTAGTCCTCCTAGCAAATCATTGCCACCAATGGTAATCAACGCGATCGCCTGACCTTCAACCTGTAATCCCTGCACTTGAGATGGTAGCCATCTGACGGTTGCCCCATCCTGCGCCCGATGCTCTAGGCGAGCTGTTCCTTGTGACTGCAAATCCTGACCTTGGAATTCGGGAAACAGGCGATCGTCATTACGCACTAGCAGTTGCCCTGGATGCACTCCGTACTCGTTGTACCGCCCACAATCTAAAATCGAATCGCCAAAGGTGTAGAGAGTTACCATTGCTTGCTCACGCCTAACACAACCAAGAAGAGCCAGAACTCCTGCCTCTCCAGCGATCGCCCGGATAAACTGTCGTCGCGTCGATCGAAATGGAGCCATCATACTCTCCTCCAGCCTGACATTAACATGGGAGGTAAAAGAGGAGATTGATCAGAAGATAGATTTATCCGCGTCACGCCCAATTATTACTACACTGGATGATTAGAGAAGCAAGCATCTATCTACGAGGATCACACTATTGCAATCACAACGGCGATCGCAGACTATGGCAAGTTTTTGTTAGAACAGAGTAGCAGGCTCATTTTTAGGTTCCATGACTGCCACAGGCATCAACCCTTATCTAGCTGGCAACTTTGCCCCGATCCGTAGCGAAATTACTGTCGAAGACCTCCCTGTGTTGGGAGAAATTCCGGCTGATCTCAGCGGCATGTTTGTCCGCAACGGCCCCAACCCGCAATTTCCGCCCCTCGGTCGCTACCATTGGTTCGATGGAGACGGCATGTTGCACGGGGTACAGATTCAAAATGGTAAAGCCAGCTACCGCAACCGCTACGTCCGCACGATGGGATATGAAGCCGAGCGAGCAGCAGGCAAAGCCTTGTGGGGCGGCATGTTGGAACCCACACCTCCGAATAATCCCTACGGACCTGTCAAAAACGTTGCGAATACTGCCTTGGTTTGGCATCGCGATCGCCTACTCGCCACTTGGGAAGGAGGTGCACCCCACGCCGTTACGGTACCTGAGCTAGACACCATTGGCCCCCATACCTACCAGGGCAAACTCACCTCTGCCGTCACCGCTCACCCCAAAGTAGACCCCGTAACAGGCGAAATGCTGTTCTTTGGCTACTCTCTCTTCCAGCCGCCCTATTTGAAATACAGTGTTGTTTCTCCTGAAGGGGAACTGGTTCGGACCGTTCCGATTGACTTGCCTGTGGGTGTGATGATGCATGACTTTGCCATCACTGAGCACTACACGATTTTTCTTGATCTACCAATGGAGTTTCGTTTAGAACGGATGCAACAGGGACAACCTCCCTTGGTATTTCGACGCGATCGCCCTAGTCGCTTTGGCATCCTGCCCCGTCATGGAGACAACAGTTCTATTCGTTGGTTTGAAGCTCCCAGCTGCTATATCTTCCACACGCTCAACGCTTATGAATCCGGCGATGAAGTGATTTTACTGGCCTGTCGGATGAGCGAGTTAGATGTCTTCGGTGCTGCTGCTGATTCACCTATGCATGACGAGAGCGACCTTTCTCAAGATGATTCTGGTGCTCCTTTTCTGTATCGTTGGCGCTTCAACCTGAAAACAGGTGACGTTCATGAGGAGAAAGTGAGCGATCGCCCTGGCGAATTTCCTCGTATCAACGAGCAGTATACAGGCCGCTCAAACCGCTATGGTTATTTAGCTAAGAGCGCTCGCAGTTCTATTCCGCGGTTCGATGGTTTCATTAAATATGATTTCACGACTGGAGCGACCCAAGTTCATGAATTTGGCAGAGGACGTTATGGCGGAGAAGGTGTCTTTGTACCCCGACCCAATGCAACGGCTGAGGATGATGGCTGGCTGATGACCTATGTGCATGACCAGACCACAGACACCTCTGAATTAGTGATGATTAACGCTCAGGATTTCGCTGGAGAAACTGTTGCCCGTATCCCTCTACCGCAGCGAGTTCCCTACGGGTTTCATGGCATTTGGGTTCCATAAACTCGTTAGCTCTGGCTTTATTCAGGCTGCGATCGCCATGAGGATGACATTGACTGAAAGTTAGACCTAAAATGAGGTATCACTTCAATCAAAGTTGATTTAACAGGATTTAATGCAAAAAGTATCATCTCCGCCCTCCACTTTAATCGCTGCTGGTTTTCATGCCCTTTCCGATCCGCTGCGTCTCCAGGTTTTGGATTTGCTCAGAAGTCAAGAGCTTTGCGTTTGCGATCTCTGTGAGGCTTTGGCAGTCAGCCAATCCAAGCTATCTTTTCATTTGAAAACGTTGAAGGAGGCGCAGCTTGTCCAAGCACGGCAGGAGGGACGCTGGATTTATTACAGTCTCAACTTGCCTCAGTTCGTAGTTTTAGAACAATACCTATCCGAGTTTCGTCGTTTCAGCCCGATCTTACCTGCTCGCAGTTGTCGAGATAACGCTTAACTCCTATCGAACTTACTTTGAGCCATATCGTTGCAAGTCTATCAGTAACAAAACCTGCTTGACATATCAATTTTTATTGAAATAATGGATGTAGTCTCGGTATTAAGTTGGGCATGCGGGCAGCAAAGACTTTGTCAAAGCCAAGGCAATGGAAAACGAAGCACTTGACGTTTCTGGCCTGTCGGCGGGAAGCGATCGCGGAAGCGGTGGGGACATTTATCCTGGTGTTTGCGGGCACCGGAGCTGTCATGGTGAACCAGATCAGTGATGGTGCTGTGACTCACCTGGGTATTAGCTTTGTCTTTGGTGCGGTTGTCGCTGCCTTGATCTATACGCTGGGACACATTAGTGGAGCGCACTTTAACCCCGCCGTCACCCTAGCATTCTGGGCCAGTGGCTTCTTCCCCCGCGAGCATGTCATAGCTTATATCTTGGCTCAGTCTTTCGGTGCCGTAGTTGCTTCTACCACGCTACTAGCTTCCTTGGGACCAGCGGCTAACTTAGGGGCAACACTCCCCTTAAACGACAATTGGCTGCAATCGTTGGTACTGGAAACGATTTTGACCTTTATTCTCATGTTCGTGATTCTGGGGTCTGGTCTCGATCGCCGCGCTCCTATTGGTTTTGCAGGAGTAGCTATTGGACTAACGGTGGGACTAGAAGCCGCTTTTATGGGGCCGATTACAGGAGCCAGCATGAACCCAGTGCGATCGCTTGGCCCCGCTTTGGTCGCAGGTCTATGGCAACATCATTGGCTGTATTGGGTGGCTCCCATCCTAGGCGCACAATTGGCTGTCTTAATCTACCGTCAGTTGTCTAACAACTTTCAAGACATCATTCGAGACATTACCTAGTGCTTCACTCCATTAGATTTGTGGTGTTGGGCGGGCGAAGCCCGCCCAACACCAACCAGCAAAATTAATGTGGTGACTTCCTAAAAACACTATTGAATTGGAGCAACTTGCGATGAAACGTGTGATGTTTGTGTGCAAAAAGAACTCTGCCCGTTCTCAAATGGCTGAAGGCTTTGCCAAAAATTTAGGTCAGGGAGTCCTAGAAGTGACGAGTTCAGGGTTAGAGGCCAGCCAAGTACGGCCAGAGGCGATCGCAACAATGCAAGAGATTGGAATTGATATTAGCAAGCAAACTTCTGATGCTTTAAGTGACTTCAATCCAAATAATTTTGATGTGGTGATCTCCCTCTGTGGTTGTGGTGTGAACTTGCCGCCTGAATGGGTAACAAGGGAAGTCTTTGAAGATTGGCAACTAGATGACCCCGCCGAGCAACCAGAAATCTTTCCGAGAGTCCGAGATGAAATTAAAGAGCGAGTAACTCGGCTAGTTGCATCTCTGAAAGAATCAGCGGCAGCTGTTTAGATAATGATCCGCCCAGGTTTCTCTCTGTTTAAAGTAACTACATCTCTATGACATCCTTTGACCATCCCCCTAGAATTTTGTTCTTATATGGCTCCTTAAGAGAGCGATCCTATAGCCGCTTGTTGGTAGAAGAAGCGGCTCGGATTATTCAGGAGTTTGGGGCGGAGGTAAAGTTTTTCGATCCGCGAGAACTCCCGATTTACGGCAGCGTCCCGGATACCCACCCCAAAGTTCAGGAATTGCGAGAGTTGAGCCAGTGGTCGGAAGGCCAAGTCTGGTCTAGCCCAGAGATGCATGGTCAGATTACGGGCATTCTGAAAAACCAAATTGACTGGATTCCCCTCAGTATTGGAGCCGTTCGCCCCACCCAAGGGAGAACGCTGGCGGTGATGCAGGTGAGTGGTGGGTCTCAGTCTTTCAACGCTGTCAATACGATGCGGCTGCTCGGTCGCTGGATGCGAATGTTTACCATTCCCAATCAGTCTTCGGTTGCCAAAGCTTACCAAGAGTTCAACGAAGACGGCACGATGAAAGATTCGCCCTACCGCGATCGCGTGGTGGATGTGATGGAAGAACTTTATAAGTTCACTCTACTACTACGACATCAGGTAGATTACCTCACCGATCGCTACAGTGAGCGTAAGGAAAAGGCTGCTAAACAGGTCGCTGAAGTGGCGAACCAAGCCTTAGAAGCGACTCGTTAGGATAAGTTGCGTCGGTATAGCCACCGCGATCTCTCAGCAAATTTCTAGTTGAATCAAACTCTATAAATCTCGTAAAGCCTTCTGCCATCTTGCTTGGGCAGGCTTAGGTGGTCTTGAGGCTCTCGTCAAATTTCTGAGAGCCTCATTTTGTTGTGTAACAACTTAGATTCTTTATTAATAAATGTTGCAGCTCTTTGATCCCATTGCTAGCTTGTGAAAGTTCTGTTTCTCACCGAGGTTCCTCTCGTATTTCAAGACTTGCCGAGAAGATAACTTTAGGGAGTTATTTGGTTCGGTATCAGCTCACAACAAAACCTCAATTTTGGAGGCTTTGGTTATGGATATTCAAGGAAAAACAGCCCTCGTGACTGGGGCTTCTCGCGGGATTGGCCGCGCGATCGCTTTGGAGCTAGCTCAGCAAGGGATCAAACGATTGCTCTTAGTGGCCCGCGATCAACAACGGTTAGCAGCGATCGCCACAGAGATTGAAGCGCTGGATGTAGAAGTTGTAACTTTGGCTCTAGATTTATCTCAACCTGTAGCAGTCAGTATTGCGATCGCTCAAGCTTGGCGCGATTACGGCCCAATTCATCTGCTGGTCAACTGTGCTGGCATTGCTCATCAGGTGCCTTTTTTGCAGTCGAAGCTGTCAAATGTCCAAGACGAGATTGCGGTCAATCTAGTGGGGATGTACACCATTACTCGTCTCGTTGCCCGACGCATGGCAGCCCAGCGACAAGGACAAATCGTGAATGTTTCTAGCTTGATGGGCAAGGTCGCAGCCCCCACGATGGCCACCTATTCCGCCACCAAGTTTGCAATTTTAGGATTCACTCAAGCTTTAAGGGGTGAGTTAATGGCTTACAACGTTCAGGTAGCAGCCTTGTTACCCTCTTTGACCGAAACAGATATGGTCCGAGACCTCCACTGGTTCCGCTGGGCTGTTCCCATGACTCCCCAGCAAGTAGCGCAGTCATTGGTGGCTGGGCTTCGCAAGGAATCTGCTGAGATTTTAGTCGGATGGCAAGGTCATTTAGTCGCCTGGTGCCAACGGATTGTGCCTGGGTTATTAGAGAGGATTCTCCTGATCTCGGCTCCCCTGCCGCGCCAGAGATATCCCATGCAGCATATCCCTGCTACAGGTAGTCCAGCAGAACTCTAATCTCCAAGCTAGCCCTAAGTGCTAGGAAATGTATCCTAATGCTTGGGGCTAGCGATGCTCTAGACAGCAGCTTCGTACAAGGCAAAAGTCTTGGCTGGAATCTTGGCTAACTCATTAATTCCTAGCTTTTCTGGCAGAGTTGAACCAGATCCTAACCATTTGGGTTCAGAGCTATCGAGAATTTTTTGCCAGTTTTGGCTATGCGGATCTGCCTCAAAGCTGGCAGCGCGATCGCCAAAGTTGATCACATAAAAAACTTGGCTCCCCTCTGCATAGCGACGCATCAGGATCAACTTATCGGTTTCGCGGCTAGAAACTTCTAAGCAATGTTTATCAAGCTGCTTCAGCGCAGGATGGGTACGGCGTAAGGTGATTAGATGCTGATGGAACTCCCACAGCACCTGATGTTTTCCGCCATATTGCTGTTCCCAGTTCAGCTTGCTTTTTTGAAAGGGTTCTGGAGACTGAGGATCGTAAGGATCTCCCGCCATTCCTACTTTTTCAAACTCTTCCTCCTTCGATCGCTGCACCATCTGAATCAGTTCTGGGTCAGAATGGCTGATGAAATAGAAGAAGGGTGACTCTTCTCCATATTCTTCGCCCATAAACAACATTGGCAGATAAGGAGAAAGCAAAATTGTCCCTGCTGCTAACTTCAGACCCTCAAAGGAAGTGAGTTTTGGCAGCCTTTCAGCCAATATTCGATTGCCTACCTGATCGTGGCTTTGGATATAGACAATAAACTTCTCAGCAGGTTCAGCCGCCGATGAATTGCCGTGACGACGCTTACGGTGGGGTGCATACTGCCCAGAGTAAACAAAGCCTTCCCGCAAAGATTTCTCTAAATCCTGGCATCGGCCAAAATCCTGGTAATAGTGCTGCTGCTCCCCCGTTAATAGGGTATGTAGGGAATGATGAAAATCATCACACCACTGAGCATCGATCGCGTAACCACCTTGTGATTTAGGACGAATAGTTCGTACATCATTCAGATCACTCTCGGCAATCAAGAAGAGATTTCTTCCCTGCTGTTGAGAGAGAACTTCCACGCGATCGCTCAATTCATCCAAGAAGTGTTTAGCACCGAGATCAAAAATGCCTTGAACAGCATCTAAGCGCAAGCCATCAATGTGAAATGTCTCCAACCAATACAAAGCATTGTCGAGGAAGTAATCAGTGACACCATCGCTGTAAGCGCCGTCAAAGTTGAGGGCTTCTCCCCAATCTCCGCCATATTTCTTCGTGAAGTAAGGGCCGAAGTCACCCAAGTAGTTTCCCTCTGGCCCCACATGGTTATAAACTACATCCAATATCACGGCTAATCCTGCTTGATGGCAGGCATCGACTAAGCGCTTAAAACCCTCTGGCCCACCGTAGGAATTTTGCACTGCGTAGGGATATACGCCGTCATAACCCCAATTTCGCTCACCAGGAAATTGCGCCACGGGCATGATCTCGATTGCGGTAATTCCTAGTTCCTTTAATCGAGGGAGAGACGCGATCGCGGCTTCAAAAGTACCTTCAGGCGTGAAGGTGCCGACATGTAGCTCATAGATGATCAAGTCTGCTTGGGCGATCCCTGTCCAACCTCCATCGGTCCAAGTGAAGGCAGACTGATCGACCACCACTGATGGGCCATGCACGCCTTCAGGTTGAAAATAGGAGGCTGGATCAGGGCGATCGAGTTCACCATCTAAATGGTAGAGGTAGCGCGTACCCGGCGTAACCCCCTCCGCGATCGCTTGCCAATAGCCATATTCCAGCGCTTGCATCGGCAGAATTTGCTCGTCGGGAGACAAGATTTTTACGGCAGCTTGGTCGCGCAATGGTGCCCAAACGGTAAACTGACACCGAGCGTCATCTAAGTAATGAGCGCCTACTTTCACAATGTATGACTTCCTGTATTGATGTTTTTGCTTATGATTCGCGTCCAGAGGACCAAGTATCGCGCCACTTCACGGTGCCTTCGCTGGCAATGACCCAACGACGCGAGACGATGTTTTCCCGGATGGGTGACTGACCTTCGCGTAGCAAAACATATTTGTAATTAATCAGCTTGCCAGCACTTTCATCAAACGGAATTTCGCCAAACCAAGTGTTGGTGTTGATGTACTCCAAGGGATAAGCTTTCGCAATATCCCAGTTACCCAGTTCTGGGCAGTCACCAATTACGGCAATTCGCTCACCCAGCTTGGTTTGTACACCGTTGAGTTGCGCCCGCACAATGGTTTGTCCCTTCACTCGCTCGCCCACATGACTCAATACAATGACATCACGAGGTTCTAGTTCTAAGTTGATCAGTTTGCCATCTACTACTTCAAACTTGCGTCGAGTCAGAATGCAGGTATGTTCACCATCGGGTAAATCAGTGATGACCTCTGGCACTTGGCTGGCTTCACCCCGATTCATCGCTACGAAACAAACAGAGTCACGGTAACGCCGGATATAGCAATAAACATTAGGTGTGAGATATCTTTGCCACTGGCCCCCCATCGACACCGCAGGGTTGAGGCGACGCAAACCAGACAGCAAACGGATATCCCGATATAGCGGTGTATCGGTATCCCACTGGCTCATCATAGGACGGTTGTAAGGGTCATCACCACCATTGGTATCATCATGTAGATACTGCTCAGTGCCGTAGTAGATGCAAGGAATTCCCCGACAGGTCATGATTAAGGCGATCGCCACTCTCACCAGCTCTGGATCAGAGTTGAGGCTTTGGAAGCGCGGCATGTCATGATTATCGATAAAGGTAATCAGCTCATTCGCACCCTTATAGCGATGATCAAGGTCAAAAATAGCTTGAATCTCTTGAAACCCTAGATCTGATCCCTGTGCCAAGGTGGAGCGAATGGCTAGACAGAGGCCAAAGTCCAGCATGGTCATGCCAGATTCGTTGGCAAACTCAACCGAGCGATCGCTGAAGGGGCTGCTAAAGATCCACTCACCAAAAATGAACACATCTGGTTTATGGCTGAGGATATCCGCGTTGAACTCCTGCCAAAACCAGATCGGCATGTGCTTGACCGTATCTACTCGCAGCGCATCTACGCCGCGATCGAGCCACTGCTTAATCGCTGATTTGATGTAGTTACGGTATTGGATATTGTTTTCATTAAAGGTAGCCAAACCAGATAACTCACAGTTTTGCACCTGCCATTCATCTTCCCAATTGGTCACCTCGCCATAGTGGTGATACCAATTATCTTTGTCATCGTTGAAATCAGCAATTTTTACTCCATCGTCATACAGTTCTCCTTTCTTGCCGCTGAAGTCAGGGTTGCTGTGGTTACAGACAATATCGAGCACTAACTTCATTCGGCGCTTGTGCATCTCCTCAATCAAGCGATCGAAGGTAGTATTTCTCGTCTCCTGCGTGTTGTTTAGGGAAGGGTCTTCGCCCTCCGCAATAAAACGAGGGTTGATGCGCTTAAAGTCTTTAGTCCAGTAACCGTGGATTGCTGCTTGGGCTACAAACAGTTCTTCTACCTGCTCAAATAACGGTGTGAGCCAAATTGCCGTCACACCTAGATTTTTCAGATAATCGAGTTTATCAATTACACCCTGAAGATCTCCGCCCCAGTACTTGCCCCAATCTTGCCGTTCTGGATCGTATAGTTCGGCATTGGGACCCTCGCTGTTGTCAGGATCGCCATCATGAAAGCGATCGACCACGATGAAGTAAATCGTTTCTTGGCGGAACTCAATATCCCTGGTGTAGAGAAACTCTAAATCAATTTCACTATCGGGTTTAGGAGCCGCTACTACCAGCGATTCAACTTTCTCCTGAGCATCTGTAACCTCATACTGTTCGGTAGAGAGTTGAGAGGGAGGCGTTGTGACCATAAGATTTTTTATACTTTTATAGATTTTTAATGGACTTTAGCATCACTAGTCTGTAGAGAATGTAACGAATCAAGTCTCTATTTGTATATCTACCTATGGGTAGGCGATAGATAGAGCTTCTATTAGTAGCGAGCACTGCTAAGCAATTTTTGGCTCCCTTATTCTTAGTAGCTCTTAAGGTGGACGTTCACCTAAATCAGAGACAGCTATCCTTCTGAGCATGGCTTGACAAGCTCTCTTTTTTGAATGACCCAGGACAGTTATGGTTACGGTAAATCTCATTCAACTACAAAAGCATCTGAAAGGAGTTGACTATTCTGTTACTAAGGAAGTTACTAAGGAAGACCTAGTAGGCGATCTTGAGTAGGCAACCTCGCATGAACGATATTCAGCGAGTTGGTGACTTGGAGATTGTCCAAGACTTGGAGTTTCAGCGCCGCGCTTGGGCGATACAACGTCTTAGCTGGATTGGGTGGGGGCTAATTGCGGTAGGAGCACTAGCGGGCTTATTCGGCTCAGGTCCCCTTAGTCGAGGTAATGTTAGCAGTCCAAGCGATTCGCTACAGTTGGAGTACGACCGTTTCGGACGCTTCCACGCCCCAGCCAAGCTGAAAATCATCTTGGGAGCAGGCAGTGAGCAGAACGGTAAGGTGAAGGTCTGGTTGAGCCGCTCTTATTTGGAGTCAACCGAAGTCCAACAGGTGACTCCGCAGCCAGAGTGGGTGGAAGCAAGCCCCGATCGCCTGACTTATGTTTTTCGCACGACTGCTCTCGATCGCCCTACAGCCGTGACATTTTACTTACAGCCAGATCAAGTAGGTCTGCAAACTGGTCAGGTTGGAGTCGTTACAGGACCAACCCTTAGATTTAATCAATTAATATATCCCTAAATAATGAACTCGGTGCTACGGGCTGTTGTGCTCTACGTTATTTTGATGCTGCTCTTTCGCCTCAGTGGGAAGCGTTCTCTGGCCCAGATTACAACTTTTGATTTTGTGCTGGTATTAATTGTAGGAGAGGCCACGCAGCAAGCACTCTTGGGCGAAGATTTCTCTCTCACTAACGCCTTCTTAGTAATCTTGACTTTGGTTGGTCTGGATACCGTTATGTCTTTCTGGAAGCAGCGATCGCCTCAAGTTGAGAAATGGATTGATGGGGTTCCTGTCATCATCGTTGCGGAAGGAAAGCTATTACAGGACCGGATGAAGCAGGCACGAGTAGATGTCGATGACATCCTAGCAGCCGCGCGAGAATTGCATGGATTAGAGCGCATGGATCAAATTAAATATGCCGTTTTAGAACGGAGTGGGGGAATTTCAATTATTCCTAAACCCTAATTTTATAGACTTGGAGATGCTACCGAACTGGAAACAGAGAGGGGTTTGGGGGTCATGCCTAGACGCTGCAACATCTGCTCATCATGGTTATGGTCTGGGTTGGGAGTCGTCAGCAAAACTGGTCCTGTAAAGATGGAGTTGGCACCTGCAAAGAAGCAAAGTGCTTGCAACTCATCGCTCATTTGTAAGCGTCCTGCCGAGAGACGCACCATTGCTTGAGGAAACAGAATCCGAGTCGTGGCGATCGTTCTAACTAACTCGATTGAATCTACAGGTGTGGTGTCTTCAAGCGGAGTCCCAGACACCGGAACTAAACAGTTAATCGGGATAGATTCTGGAGTGGGTTCTAGGCCACAAAGCGCCTCTAACAATTCCAGGCGATCGCTCACAGATTCACCCATACCCAGGATGCCGCCGCAGCACACAGAAATCCCCGCTTCACTTACCGCCCGAATCGTCTCTAATCGGTCCTGATAAGTGCGAGTGGTAATTACTTGCGAATAATAGGAAGGGGAAGTATCCAAATTGTGATTGTACGCAGTCAAACCTGCTGCTTTAAGTTGTTGCGCTTGGTGTGGCTTCAGCATGCCTAAGGTGCAACAAACTTCTATATCCAAGTCGGCAACTTGGCGGACCATCTCTAATACGCGATCGAACAAGGGGCCATCTTTCACTTCTCGCCAAGCAGCCCCCATGCAAAATCGAGTAGCACCATTTGCCTTAGCTACGCGAGCTTCGGCTAATACTTCCTCAACATTCAGCAGGGCTTGAGGTTTGAGATCAGTTTGGTTGTGGACGCTCTGGGAGCAGTAAGCACAATCTTCTGGGCACAAACCAGTTTTGATATTGCTGAGCGTGCATAGTTGAACTGCATGCGGATCGTGATGCTCTCGGTGAACCCGTTGGGCTTCAAAGAGGAGATCTGGTAACGGCTGTTGGTAAATCTGGGTAATCCGATCAAGAGTTGCAGACATGGCACACGTCGTAGCGAGATAGTTTCAGAGAGTTGAAGTAATTCACACCCCTAGTAGAGATTATCAGTCTCGATCCAATTTGAGCTACTGAGTGTTGGAGCAGGTTAAATCAGTTCGCCGTAGGAGTAGCCACTCAAAGTTAATTTTAGTTAAAAATATCAACCCTAATCTACATGATATTACGCAGAAACCAGGTAGTCAGCTAAAATGCAATCACATTATTTTTGTTTGAGCACAGAAAATATACTGAGATGCACCTGCCCACTAGCGACTGATGGAAGCAATGACAAGCTGATGTTGACCTCGATTCAACTGCTATTGGCGAGCGGTACTTAAAAACCACAGCTCAACCCTCAATTCAGGTTGACAGGATACTTTTTACCGTGAACAAACCCAATAAATTGACATTAAGGATTGGAACTTAGCTAGAAATTCTAATCAGGTAGAGCAGTGTGAGGTTTAACCAGAGGCATGAGTTAACTTTCAGGTTTTCAATAACTTGATTTAAGTAGGTCGCCGTGAAAACTAAGGTTTTGACAGTTTTAAGCGCAACAGTAGCATCAATCAAATCAGGTCCAGGCTGGAACTTAGTTGATTGCCCAGAGCCTAGCTCCAACCCTCGCTCGCCAGCGAATCTGGCTGCTAGCAGTTCTACAGGTTCAGCGCTACTCGTGCGATCGCAGAAAACGGCACAGCCTACTTGCTATGAACTTGAGAAACAATGGTTGTTAGTCCAGAAATATAACGTCTGGCAACCGCGCTGCGTCAGTGGGACCTTTCCTAATCAGCAAGAGTTAAGGATGCGTCCGGCGGCTGAACAGAACTTACAAGTAGAGACAACTAGCTCTCTAACTTACCATCCCGCCTTTGACTGGCAGCTAACAGCATGGCCAACCGATAGCCATACCAGCTTGTCGGATACAGATAGCCTAACGCCTTGTTTGGTTTTAGATCAGGCTGGACAGTACAGAATTCGGTTTGTCGTTGCCGCTCCTGAGAACCATCCGCAGTTCGCCCCTACTACTGAAAGAGCTGATCCAGTCATTGTTGGTGATTTCACGATCACAGCTTTCGACGAAGGGATTACCGCAAGTGCGATCGCGCTTGCCAACTTTACAGTCAATGGCACTCCCACACAAACGGCTCAGGAACCATATTTATTTCTGGTAGCCGTCTATGCGGGGTTAGCTTGTTTATGAGTGATAGGTGGCGTTACCGCTCTTGGCCAAGCTTGGGGACTTCGTTCTGAGCATCTAGAGGAGTATTGCTGCGAGCAAGCCGCCACTTAGAACCATAGTGCTTGGAATAAACCTGGGTAAACTCCGCCCCAAACAACAGAATTTGAGCTGAGTAATAAACCCAAACTAAAACCACTACGAAAGAACCCGCTGCCCCGTAGGGAGAGGCAACACCACTATTGCCTAGATAAAGGCCGAGCAGCCACTTACCTACAGTAAACAGTAAAGAAGTGACAATGGCACCATGCCACACATCACCCCAAGGTACTCTGACATCTGGTAGCACTCGGTAAATCAAGCCAAAGAGGAGAGTGATAACCCCGAAGGAAATCACAAAATTGACGAGTTGCCAAAGAATGGCGAGGCCAGGGATCAAATGGCCGAAAAAGTTGCCAATCCCCGCCAGCGCCGCACTCGCCACCAAAGAAACTAGTAGCAAAAAGCCAATCACCAGCACCATAGCAAAAGAAGTGGCACGGGCTTTCACCATACCTTTAACACCTTCCTTAGAAGGCGGAATTTCCCAAATTGTATTCAGCGCATCTTGTAGCTGGGCAAAAACGCCGGAAGCTCCCAAAAGCAGTGTCACTACACTGATTACCGTGGCAACGATGCCAGAGGAAGGGTGGGAGGCACTCTGGATCATGGTTTGAATGGCCTCAGCACCTTGTCGGCCAACTAGACCTTGAATTTGTTCGTCTAATTGGTTGCGAGCAGCCTCAGGACCGAAAACGAAGCCCGCGATCGCAATCACAATGACGAGCAAGGGCGCGAGAGAAAACACCGTGTAATAGGCCAACGCTGCCGCCAACAAGGGCACTTTATCCGCTTGCCATTCAGTTACCGTATCTTTTAGCAGCGTCCAAACTGCCTTGAGGTTCATCGATGTAACTCCTAAAATTTATTCGCTTTGGTTTCTACTTAGATTTCTTAGATTTCTAAATATTTAACTGCGATCGCAGTTAATAATAGTTATTGGTAAGCAATTAAATAAGGCAAGGGCGCAACGTTGCGCCCCTGGGAAAGTTATCTGATGCTTAGTCAGGCTTGCGATGCCAATTGCCGTCATCGCCCTTCTCGTAGTCTCGCTTCACAGCTGCCCAAGCCACCCGGAAAGCCCGCTCTTCCTCGCCTTCGTATTCGTCAAAAGCGTGGTTAAACGCTGCTAGAAAGATTTCCTGGGCATGGTGAGGCAGGTGATGCTTAACTGCATCGGGTAACTCCTTCACTTCGGTGTAGGGCATAAAATCCCTCCTACATTTCACAAAGTAGATTAAAGTGAGCGCCTCATGTCCCTACGAAAGGAATACTACCGCCAAATCCGTTCGCCGTTTTCGTCTACCCGCGCTTGGCGAATCACATCAGAAATTTCTTCAGCATCCTTCACATGATGCAGGGGCTTTTGCGTCCCATCGGGTTCATCCACCACAAAGTAGGTAGGAACGACAATGTGATCCCCAGTGATGTCTGGCGCATCTACTGCAACTTGCTGCGCTTTTTCTTGCAGACTCTTAGAATCATCAATGCGATCGCCAGGGTTAGCCGTTAGATTACCCTTACCTACGCGATCCATTTCCTCTTTCTGCTCTCGCTTTTGCTGCGGATCGACTTCCTCAGGAGTCATCGGTTGATTGATACCTGAAGGATCGGGATAAGATGCAGAATCTTTATTCATATTAAAAATTCCAAAATTTCAAAACTGCAATTAAATGCCTATCCGTAGATTAAAAAAATAGCAGCGCGATCGCCTCCAACCAACGGGATAGCTTATCTGAGTAACAGGGAAGAGATTAGAGGAGGGATGAGGGATGAAGGATGAATGAGCAGGAATGAGGAAGTAGAAGCCAGAGAATAAAAGAGAACGTAGGCCATAGACGAGTCTAAGGTCTCGAAACACTCATATCAAAACTCGTTTGGAGGGGGTCTGGGGGGCGCAACCGTCCCTCAGCGGGGGTTTGGGGGCGAGTGCCCCCAAGGCTCGGATTTAGTTAA
Source organism: Trichocoleus desertorum AS-A10 (assembly GCF_039962155.1). NCBI lineage: Bacteria > Bacillati > Cyanobacteriota > Cyanophyceae > Leptolyngbyales > Trichocoleusaceae > Trichocoleus > Trichocoleus desertorum. The sequence continues at coordinate 48,549 of NZ_JAMPKN010000015.1, forward strand.
ACCAAAGCATCAACTAAACATCTCAACTACAAATCCCGCCCTAACCTTGTCGCAAAATTCCAAACACAGACGTATAACCGTGTAGAAACGTGCTGCCACCAATCGGCCCAATTTCCCCATTACAAAAGAAACCACTCAAAGGTATATTGCCAAAATAGCGGCTGAATAAATGCGAGTCGAAATTGGCTTCCCCATAAAGCCCCTCACCTCGACCCAAACAAGAAAACATTAAAGCCGCCTCAGAAGTTGGGCTGTCGGAATTTTGTTGGCAATAACGCTCCAGCAAATTGCGGAGATCGTCCGCCGAAGCTTCAGCATCGCGTAAATGAAACCGAATCCGTTGACCAGGCCGTACCCGATCGCCGATCGCGATCGCTCCTACCCTTGGATCAACCCCCAGCACTTGCCGGATCAAAAAATCCCCCTGCTCCAGCGTTTGCTTAAAGGCATTGCGAGCCACCCCCACAAACAACGAATGCTGTGCTAGCGATCGATCCTCTTCGCTCATCTCTTGAATCAGCTCTTGCAGCACCGTTAGTGGAGTACGACCTTGACCATTGCTTGCCCCTAGATCCTCCTCGGTTTGAGCTTCCAGCCCCAGTAAGATATTGCGCTCCCCTTCCGTCACTCGGTAGGTAGGGCCGATGGGCCGACAGCCTTGAGCTACAATCGTTTCCACCACAATTTTGCCGCTAAGGGCGACTCCTACAATGCCCTCTCGTAGGAGTTCATAATTGCAAAACAGACCGTTGTTACCGCCCATCGCATTGGCACTGGCAAGACCGCCAACCTTGATCGAGCCAGGGTAAGCAAAATCTAGCCCCTGCAACAAGTCATTGAGCTTAGAAGACATCGGGTCAACCAACAGAATGAAATGAGGCTGATCCTCTGGCGAAACCCCGATCACTTTTACCCAAGCATCCGGCGAACTATCTAGATCCGGCAATTCCTCCGCCGTCACATGAAAAGCCTGGATTTTTACCTCTGGCAGATAAGCCAAACTCAAGCTCAGAGCAGGCTCCATCTCCACTTCTTGAGCCTCCCCACTGGAATCAACTCCAATAATGCCACCCCCACTACAACCGATGAGGGTAGGCACCGACAAACGTTCCTTCAGGAGAGGCATCAGGCGGGAATATTCGCTGGCAAAGGCGGCTGAGATGAACAAAATGCCAAAATTCGCTGCAACGCCTAAGCTCTCCTGCGCCCGTTCCACCACTTCCTCAATCGCCGCCTCCAAAGAAGAACGAGTTGACAAGGCATTTGCCCATTTCATCCGATCGGCTGTGGGTGCTTCTACCATGACAATTTCCCCTTCTCCAGTGCAGCATCCTTTCCAAAGTTTAGACCGCCACGAGTAGAGGCGATCGCACCTATTTAGCAGGTGTTGGCATCAGGGCTTCACCTAATCCCTGTCAACTAGGATACAGGTCTAAGAACGACGAATATTCAGACAACACCAATCCTGCCGCCGCCACAACGTCGCCACAATCCAATCATTTTGCTCCAGCGTATCGGCGATCGGCTTCACTTGATCCAGCAAAATACCGCTGAGAATCCCCCAAGTAGTCGCTTTAGCCAAAGCCGCCATATCAGGGATCATATCCAAGATGACCTCAGCCAGAATATTACACGTAAAGCCATCCACAGGCCCCTGAGTCATTTGAATCAAGCGATCGAGACTGCCCGTTTCAACCAACAGTCGGTCCGGATCAACCTGATTTAGCTCCACATTTTCGTGAACCGAGCGAACCGCTAGCGGATCAATGTCAACCGCGTAAGCTTTCCGCGCTCCCAACAACACTGCACCGACCGAAAGAATGCCAGAGCCACAACCAATATCCGCCACAACCACATCTGTCGCCCCTGGCCCCATCCGCATCTCTAATGCTTCCAGGCAAAGCTGAGTCGTTGGGTGCGCCCCTGTTCCAAACGCCACCCCAGGATCTAAACGTAGAAGCAAACGATCCTCCAGAGTTGCCTCATCCGGTAGTGGCAGCCAGGCTGGATAGATTAAGAAGCGATCGCCAATCTTCTGTGGTTGCCAGTGCTGCTTCCAGCTACTAGACCAATCCTCCTCATCAATAATTTCCCATTGCACCGCCGGAACAGGCATCCCTACAGCCAGCGCATCTTGACGCAGCAACAAAGCCAACGCCGCCAAATCCAATAGATGCGCCTGTTCCTGGGGCAAATACGCCTTTACCAAACAAGCATGGCCTCTAATTTCACTAGACGTACCTTTACAGCCAAAATCCTCTAGCCGCCAAAAAGCTAAATCGTCCAGCGCCGGATCGCAAAGAACCTGAATTTCCCACCAGCTATTTGCCAAGATTGCCGCCCCAGATCAAAGTTATGCTCAATCAACCCATCCACTCGGAAGTATTGTACGCGCCAAAGCAACTGTAACAATCTCCGTCAACTATCTTCTCAAAAGATCGAGATTGACGCAGAAAGAATCTCTACAGCCACAAATTTTTCAGAGCCATATTTCAGATCTATAACTGATATCATCCACATCACCGACTTCAAATTCCACCATCTCGAAACACCTATAACCAGACTCGTCTGGAGGGGGTCTGGGGGACGCAGCCGTCCCTCAGCGGGAGTTTGAGGGCAGGTGCCCTCAAGGCTCGGATTCTACTCAGGTTCAAACATAAAAAAGGCAGTGAGAACCAAAATTGATCCCCACTGCCCCATCTAAATCACTAAACGTCTAAGCGATCGCTTTACAGCGTAACGAAACCTACAACGTCACCGTATAAGCATCCCGAATCCCTGGTACCTTCAGGATCTCAGCCAAAATCCCATCTGGTAGTGGATCATCAATACTTAGCACCATCACCGCATCACCGCGCACAATCTTGCGGCCTACCTGCATACTCGCGATGTTGACATTGAAACTGCCCAAGAGAGAGCCAATCTTGCCAATAATCCCTGGCATATCGCGGTGCAACGTAAACAGCATGTAACGGTTAGGTGGCACGTTGACTGGAAACTCGTCTACATTCGTAATCCGAATTTCATCACCGCCCAATAGCGCCCCTGTCACCGAATGCTCACCCAGCGATCCCTTAGCAGAGACCACCAAAGAGCCTGTATAGTCCTTCACCGACGCATCACGAGTTTCCACCACCCGAATGCCGCGTTCCTTGGCCTCAATGCTGGCATTTACATAGTTAACTCGCTCTTGCAACGCATGGGAGAGTAAACCCTTCAGCGCCGCAATCACAATGGGTTGCGTATCACTGCTAGCAACCTCGCCTTGCAAACGGATATTCAGGCTTTCCACCCGACCGCCAGCCAACTGAGCCACCAAATTGCCTAAGGTTTCAGCTAGTTGCAAATAAGGACGCAGTTTCTCTAGAACTTCGGGACGCAAACCGGGGATGTTGACTGCAGACCGAGCGGGCAGACCTAGAAGCACATCGCGGATTTGCTCAGCTACATCGATCGCCACGTTGACTTGGGCTTCTTCCGTGGAAGCACCCAAGTGGGGAGTCAGAATCAAATCTTTGCCTGCCGATCGCAGAGAGGATTCGCCCAAAGGCTCAGCTTCAAATACGTCTATGGCTGCACCCGCAATTTTGCCAGTTTTAACGGCCTCCACCAGAGCGTCTTCATCAATGATGCCGCCACGGGCACAGTTGACGATGCGGGCGGTGGGCTTCATTTTTGCCAACGACTCTGCATTGATCAAGTGAGTCGTTTCTGGGGTTTTAGGTAAATGCAGCGTAATGTAATCCGCTTCGCGCAGCAACAAATCGAGTTCTACGAGGCGGCAACCTAGCTGTTCCGCCCGTTCCGTAGAAACGAAAGGATCGTAAGCGAGCAGTTTCATGCCCATCGCTCTAGCAACAGTGGCAACATGTGCCCCAATTTTGCCTAAGCCCACAATCCCCAAGGTTTTCTTGTAGACTTCTACGCCTACGTAGGTCTTACGGTCCCATTGACCGCTTTTGATCGATTGATTGGCATCAGGGATGTAGCGAGACAGAGACAGCATCATTGCTAGCGTGTGCTCTGCCGCTGCGATCGTGTTGCCTTCGGGCGAGTTGACCACCAAAATCCCGCGACGGGTGGCAGCAGGCACATCCACGTTATCTACGCCAACGCCAGCGCGACCAATAATCTTGAGTTGCGTGCCAGCCTCAATAATTTCTTGCGTGACCCGCGTACCAGAGCGGATCATTAAGGCATCGTACTCCGGGATAATCCGGATCAGTTCTTCAGGAGGCAACCCAGTTTTGACATCAACTTGGGCTACCTGGGAGAGAATATCAATTCCAACTTGGTCGATGGGATCGGAGACGAGAACCTTTGACATGGTAGGCAGATTTAACGCGAAAGGGAGAACTTGCCCCACTGAACAAGTCAGCAGCAATTGAGCGGCAGCGTTGTAACGGCTTACTATAAAGACGATTTGCCACAATAGGCCATTGTAGAACTAAAGCGTCTCACCGCTGCTGATCCCCAAAAAGTTTTTTGATCTTGATCAATACTCCTGAGAGAGATTTCCCAGAAATAGGGTGATAGAACTCTTCTGGCTTCCGACTTCCGGCTCCTGACTTCTCTACGTTCTGCTATTACTAGATCCGGTGATGAAATTTTCAACCAAGTTATGAACTACCTTGTTGCTGTACTGAGCGATCGCATTCAAGCTGAAGCAGCTTACTCAGCTTTAGAAAAAGAAGGACTCAAGCCTAATCAAGTGGCGATTTTGGGCAAAGGGTATCAGAGTGCCGACGAGTACGGCTTGTTAGACCCCAACGCAGACGCTCGCAAGCAAGCCATGCTAATGATTCTGTGGTTGGCTCCCTTTGGGTTTGCAGCAGGTTATGTCTTTAACTTCATTACAGGCATCGAATTATTTAGTTGGGCTGGGAGCTTGGGTAACCATCTGATCGGTGGCGTCCTAGGTGCCATTTCTGGAGCAATGGGCGGGGCGGTGATCGGAGGCGGAGGAGGTTTGCTGATCGGGGGTGGCGATACCTTGCCTTACCGCGATCGCCTCGATGCTGGAAAGTATTTAGTGGTCGTGCGCGGCTCTAGCGCTTTACTCAACCGGGCCACTCGCACTCTCCGCAACTTCCCCACTGAGAATCTGCAAGCTTATACCGAGCCAGGCGTGGAATGAGGAGCATCGAATCCAGCTTTTTATAGATTGCTTCCGTCCTATGAGCGCGTTAGCCTACCACTAGACTGCTGAGATTGATTTGCAAGCTGAAAGCTGGATCAGCTTGTTGTCAAAGTTTGTCGTCAAAAAGAAGCTGGTAAAAGCGAGGCTAAAAGTACATGAGCTTTGACTATGACTTGTTGATCATGGGCGGTGGGTCAGCAGGACTTGCAGCCTCAAAACGAGCCGCAGCTTATGGAGCGCGGGTGGCGATCGCAGAGCAAAGCGCCATGGGAGGAACCTGCGTCAACCGGGGTTGCGTGCCCAAAAAGCTAATGGTCTACGCGGCTGATTTTCCGCAGTTGTTTCATGATGCGGTCGGGTACGGCTGGCAAGCAGTCCAACCCCAGTTCGAGTGGTCGAAGCTGATGCAAGCGATCCGGCAAGAACTGCAACACATCCAACAGTCGCACCAACAAGCGCTAGCCAAGGCAGGGGTAGAGATACTTACAGGTCGCGCCACTTTTGTAGACCCCCACACGTTGGCAGTTGGCGATCGCCAAGTTACGGCAGACAAAATTCTGATTGCGGTGGGGGGCAGACCCACCAAGCCCAACTTTCCGGGAGCCGAGCACGCTCTCACTTCTGATGAGATGTTTCAACTGTCGCAGTTGCCTCAGCAGATTGCCATTATTGGGGGTGGCTACATTGGCGTAGAGTTTGCCAGCATGCTGCGAAATTTCGGCTCAGAAGTCACTTTGGTTGATAATGCTGAGCAAGTCTTGTCTGGATTTGACTCAGATCTGCGTAACGAAGTGCAAGCAGGGTTGATTCATCGTGGCATTAAGTTTTGCGGCAATAGCACCGCCAAAGAAATTACGTCGGAAGCCGCAGGGCTGTGTCTGCAACTTGCAGGCGATTGTTCTGAATCGCTGACAGTAGATACAGTGCTGTGTGCTGTAGGACGCACGCCAAACACGAAAGACTTAGGTTTAGAACAAGTAGGGATTGCCACAGACCCTAAGGGCGCGATCGCGGTGGATGAATATAGCCGCACGCATCAACCTAATATTTTTGCTGTGGGGGATTGCACTAATCGCCTAGCCCTCACTCCCGTCGCCAAGATGGAAGCGATCGCCTTTGTGGAGACTGAATTTGGCGGGCAACCCCAACCAGTTAACTATGATTGTGTGCCGACAGCGGTATTTGCACGTCCAGAGGCGGCATCGGTGGGCTTAACTGAAACGAAAGCCCGGGAGCAGTTTGGGGATGAGGTGCGTTGTGAGTCCAGCCGATTTCCACCCTTATATGTCAGTTTGACGGGGCGACCGGAAAAAAGTTTGGTGAAACTAGTTCTAGATAGTCGCTCCGATCGCGTCTTAGGAGCGCATATGGTGGGTGAGGCGGCTGCCGAAATTATTCAAACTTTGGCGATCGCGATCAGAATGGGAGCAACCAAACGGGATTTTGACCAGGCGATCGGTATCCATCCCTCCAGCGCGGAAGAGTTTCTCACCCTTTGATTTTTCCCTTTAATTTTTGAACTGGTCAAAAAAAGTCCCCAGATTAGAAACCAGGGACTCATAGGAGTACGGAGCACTGAGTTACACTTGCCCTCGGACATCAAGCCCTTAAGACTTCAAGCCAGGAGGGAACTGTTGTTACTTAACTTAACGTTGCCATCTTGTTTCCCCCTCTATCAAGGGAAAGGGCCTGCTGTTAAAGCGTTATGTGGGTAAGAACACAAGTTGCTAGACCTAGCTAAAGGAGAGATGCTAGGCCATCAGACGATTCAACCGTAGAGGGAGTGCAGATTGAGTTGTGACTTGCATTATCCAATGTAAGTCATCAATAGGAGGCGACCATGACAGGAATAGAATACGGTCTGGTCATCGTACTGCTACTAGCCGTATTTCCGTTTTCAATGGCTCAGATGGGCGTTGCTTTAGACCAGGAAGATATTGAGAGCTTCTTTGCCTGGACTTGCATTGCATCTTCGATCGCGGGCTTACCTGCTGTAGCAATGTTATTGGCTTGAGGGAGGCAGCGATGCTGACTTGCCTCTATTTACTAAGTTGGTTTCTCTTTTTGGGCGTTGCTTCTTGGTGGAGCCGACAATCTCGCGCGAACAGCTCCAACCGCTAGGCACAAGAGTTGCGACCTACGGTTTGCTGTACAGCGATCGCTCTGGATCGTTCTGCCATTTTGCCAAGGTCGAGATTGTTTTGCTCGTCAATCAGATTCTCACGCTGCAACAGCTCAAAGATAATGTGCGAGAGCATCGTCTCCACTTGTGCGGCTTGCGCACTCAGCCAGTCATGAGTTGAAGCGTCCTGAGGCGAGGTCTGAATGCACTCGTGCGTGTAGCGATGAAATTCTTTCACTTCTTTTAATAAATGAACTAAGTAGCTAGGGCATTGGCAAGCAATGACATCGGCTGCTTCACAAATAGCGAGTAACTGCTCATCAGAAAATTGCTGTGACACTTGGATGGTTTGGCTGGGCTGAGTCATGGTGGCAAGTAACAGGGATAGTATTTCAGGAACGAACCGAATTGTGGCGAAATCTATCGATGAGGAATCATCGGGCTTGCCAAAGCTGAATGAGACGTGAAGCTGAGACAAAAAGCTTGCCTGTGGAGCTACGGCAGCTAGTAAATCTAATTAAAAGACTGAAAAAATTAAATATACCAGTCTTAAATAATTGATGAAATTGGCGCATTGTCAGATGTCTGGCGCTCAAATGGTCCTTCCACATATCAATTGAATTTGATATTAGAAACCAAAAGAATCTAAATAAGCGGTTGGTAAATTTTAAGATTTAAATGAAGGAAAATTAAATGTAGGCTAGTAGCTCAAATATGCCCAACTACCCAAAGAGCTAGAGGATTTATTAATGAGCTTGCATCAATGCTTGTTACTAGATTTAAGTTTTGCTAAAGATTTCGCTCAGGTCAAAACCTAACCTAATATATCAGTTTTCAAGCTTGATTTACACGAGCTGCACCATCAACTTTTTAGTAATCTAAGCTACTAAGGAAGCTAGCGATTCTAGCTTTTACCTTACTTCTACCCTTAGGCGGACTTTAGTGTAACGTAACTATGTAGCTATCTATACAAGGATGTATTTAAGCTATATTTTGCAGGGGTTCTAGCATTTTCTGCGCTTTAGCAATTGCCCTAGATTTAAAGTTTTTTGTAATTTATGCGACATAAGATTCCCCCTAGCTTACGGTAAAGCCCAAATGTTTAAAGATTTTGCAAAACAACTTATTGCAACACCGTAAACTTTTGAATAATTCATCTTCTATTCTTAAGGTAACTAACGTAGATTTAAGTACTTTTGCAGTAGCTTTTGCCTACAGTTGCACTTTTTTATAATTTAGCCCTAGTCCTGACTCAATTCGCCTTCATGACAGCCCAACCGCCTCCTCTCGGTAAAGACTTGGACCTCAACAACGTGACGCTAGAAAAGTTGCTGCGCCACATGACCGGAATGAACGGGCGGCTGAGTCGTCTTTATGAAGCCGCTAATGTCTCTCCTGCCATCCCTATAGAGCTAGTGCCTACTGCTTTCAAGGAAGTAGGCATGGCTTCAGAGGAATTACAAGTTGCCATTGAAGAGTTGCAGCGGCAAAACAATGAGTTGGTAAACCTACAACAGCAACTCGTTCAAGAGCGCGATCGCTACCGAGAACTGTTTGAGCTAGCTCCCGATGCTTACTTAATCACCGCGGCAGACGGCGTCATTCGCGAAGCCAATCGCGCAGCAGCTTCCTTGCTCAACGTGGCCCAACGTTTTCTCGTTGGCAAACCATTTCTGAGCTTTGTTCCCCTAGAACATCGGCTTCTGTGGCAGCGAAAAATTTTGCAATTGCAGTCAATGGAGCGATCGCAAGACTGGGAATTACCCCTCCAGCCCCGCGAGGATAGCTGTGTCACAGTCAAAGCCACTGTTTCTGTTGTGCCCAATACTGGACCCAGCACAGAGGGCGAACCTTATTGCCTGCAATGGCTGATTCGTAGCCTACCGGCAGAACGCAATCCCGTTAAATCTCTTATAGCAGGGCAAAGCCGTAGCTCCGTCGGAGATGCCTCCGTGCATAAGTACGTCAAGGGGGAACTTATTCCTTGTAAGGCAGATGCCATTTGGCAAGTTCAAGAAGGACTAGTGAAGTTAAGCACCTTCTCAGAAAATGGTGAAGAAGTGCTAGTTGGTATAGCAGGCCCTGCTATGGCTTTTGGATCTGGCTTGACCTCGCTCCATGTCTACCAAGTAACAGCGCTTACAGATGAAGTGCAGTTAGGAGCGATTACTTGGCAGGAGATTGCTACCAAACCAGAACTCGCCCAATCTTTGCTCTCTGACATCAGCCAACGCCTACAACAAAGCGAAGCATTTTTAGCCGTAGCAGGACGGCGACGGGTGCAAGACCGCTTGCGTAGTTTTCTGCTTTTGTTGAAACAAGAAATAGGCCAGCCTGTGTCTAATGGGGTGCGGATTCCAGTTCGGTTAACCCATGAAGACTTAGCCAATGCTTGCTGCACCACCCGAGTTACGGTAACGCGATTGCTAGGAAAACTGCAACAACAAGGCAAAGTCACTCTAGATCCAAAGCACTACATTATTTTGCACGACTAAAACTTCTAAGCTTCATTAGCTGACTTGATATACAGCTCATGTTTGGTGGCTGTTTCAGGCGGTTTTGAGGTAAGTTGCCTAGCGATGTAAATTTCGTCACCCTAGTAAATTATCTCTGTAGATATAAACCCCCAAGGGTCTAATCAGACCTCTTGGAGGAACACACCGAGTATCAGTTGCGGCTACAAACAAAGTATGCTCCTTTTCGTTACAGGATGTCAGGAGCAAATTGCCCAGGTTGGCGCTCAGTAGTTCTCTTCTACATAGCTAATTTGCAAGGAGAAGTTTATGCCAGGTCAAATATGTTGGTTATCCCTCACAGGTGGAGATGGGGAAAAAGTACTGCATTTACGCACCCATCCTAGCCAACCTTGGAAGCCTTATACTGCTTGTCCAGGTCTTGCAGTTAGTGACTACAACATTCCTGGTGGCTCTAAGGGTTGGGCGACTTACCAAAAACTGTTACGGGCAGGCTGGACTTTAGTCCCAACGGCACAAGCAACGCAACAACTAGTACCAGCTCAGTAAGATTTCAGCTTAAGACTAAGTTTTAGCTCATGCCTGATGTGCTGAAGATAACTTAGACAAACTGATCGAGCTATATACGATCGCCTTATATTCACCCTATCACTCACACTCCTATCATCCACACTCAATAGTGATTGTGGCTGCTGAATAATACCAACCTCAACCATAAAAAAACGGAGATGTTTATGACTGGCCGTCACTCCTCAATTTCGGGACGAGCGGAAGAGTCCGCAGGGGATTCTAGCCAAAAGCCAGTAGGGGCTTATACGAAGGAGCAGTACCTACGGAATTGCTCAGTGTTTGATCGCACTTGGGAGCAGGCGATCGCTAATTCGGTTGGTTTGCCTGATGCAGGAGTTGGCTCAGCAGTCACGCAACCTCGATTTCACCTTAGTCAGCAAGTCTACTTTGTGGGTGGGCAAGGAACGGTGAAATATTGCCAACCTTATGCCCAGACTTGGGCCTACTTAGTAGAAATGGAACTTGGCCCCGTACCAGAGATGGGTCGGATTGGCAGCGAAGCGACGATTTTGCTGAATGAGGCGGAAATTTATGCTTCGGTGGATCTGTGTCTGGTCGTAAGTTAGATTATGCCTCCTTTCGTCTCTCTGTCGTGGTGTAGATACATGCACCGGAGACAATGGCCTAGAGTGAGGGCGAACAGTTGGAATTTTTTAAAGCAGCACTTAATATGCCAGATCTCGGAGAACAAGCCATCAGCAAGGTGGCAGAAGTAGGAATTTCTAGCCAGCTTGATGAAGTAGAAGAGATTAATGTTGATATCCGCACTGACCCCCTTAAGATGATGCAGGGGCAGGTGGATTCAGTGGCGATCGACGGCAAAGGGATGGTAATGCAGGAAGATCTGCGCATGGAAGAAATGCAGATCACCACTGGTAGCATTTCTATCAATCCTTTGAGTGCTGCTTTTGGCAAAATTGAATTACAGCGACCGACGGAAGCAGATGTTCATGTCGTTCTCACCGCAGAAGACATGAACCGCGCTTTTAACTCAGACTTTATTCGAGAGAAGCTGCAAAACTTGCCCGTGACCATTGATGGTCAGCAAACGACCGTAAATGCTGAGCAAGTAGGATTTTGCATGCCGAGTGCTGGTAAATTTGCCATCAGTGCCAACGTGAAAGTAGCAAGCTCTGGTGAGAGCAAGCAAGTTGCTTTTACGGCCACTCCTAAGGTTGCGGATGGAGGCCAACGAATTGCTCTAGAAGATGTGGAGTACTCGGAAGGGGAAGGTTTATCCCCAGAACTCACCACTGCCTTGTTAGAGCAAGCAACCTCTTTATTAGATTTACGCAATTTTGCGTTAGAAGGCATGTCCCTGCGGTTAAAGCAGCTGAATGTGCAAGAGGGCCGCTTAACGCTAGAAGCCAATGCTCTTGTAGAGCAGTTTCCCTCCGGAGAGAGTTAAATAACTGAACTTGGCTAAACATCACATCGTCTTCACTTTGGAGTCATGGGATGTTTAGCTGTTTTTACTAGTTGGATTATGTCTAAATTGTAAAAACAGTGAGATTTGAGTTATTAGTAGTTGAAACCTAAGGAGACCAATTATGGTACAGACCCCCAATATTCCACCTATTATTGAAAGCGAAGAAAGCGACTATCGTGATAATGGCATCGTCAGTACTGTGGCGATCGCGGGCCATCCTTTGCATCCATTAATCGTAACTTTTCCGATCGCAGTTTTGGTTTTAGCCGCAGGTACAGATTTCGCCTACTGGCTGACCCAGGATGCTTTTTGGGCTAGAGCTTCTTTTTGGTTATTAGCCGTTGGGTTAATCTCAGGTGTGGTAGCTGCAATCACCGGGATGATGGACTTCCTGAAGATCGAGCGCGTTCGCAAGCGTACAGCAGGTTGGGCGCATATGTCTTTGAATGTGGCAGTGCTGTTGCTCTCGATCGCTAACTTTGCATTGCGCTGGGGCAATACCACAGGTGCAGTTTTACCAACAGGGATCATTATTTCAACAATTGTTGCAGCGCTGTTAGGTCTTTCTGGTTGGTATGGAGCTGAACTCGTTTACCGCCACAAAATTGCTGTCATTGGTTATACTGATAGACAAAGCAGCACATAGGATTGATTGGAGCTTTTTAAGAATCTTAAAGTTTTCGTGGTAGGTAATATCGTAAGGTGAGGGATAGGTTTTTACCTGTCCCTTTTTTGTGTTTTCTGATCATGTTTTACGTGGCTTTTCAGGTTATCTTTAAATGTTTTGCAAAGGAAATTTGAGATAAGCCTTCTATTTCCAATGATTTGAAAGTCTCTGCTTTAAGACTGAAAATCAAATTTCGGGATCTTATTATGATTGGGTGTATTAAATAATTTAGAAGCTAGTTGGCGTTTTGCTTGATTAATCCTTGTGGCTTCAGTAAACTACATGGCACTTGGATTAAGTATTTTTCTCTACTGGCCACTAGTTTTTTAAGCTCAACTCTCTTTAAACAAACCCATTTTTTACCAAGAATCACATGAATGCCAAGTGCAACGAGAGCATGTTGGCTCAGCGACTTGAAGTAGTAACCCAACACGCTGAGAAACTAGTTGATAAGGCTCAGAACCTATTCGAGCAGCATCCAGAGATCCTGATCGAGTGTTTAACAGAGCTCCAACTGGCTCTAGAAGAACTGCGCGTGGCCGAGGAGGAGTTGTGCCAGCAAAATGAAGAACTTCAGATAGCTCGGGCAGTCATAGAAATTGAGCGACAACGCTATCTAGACCTGTTTGAGTCTGCGCCCGATGGCTACTTGGTGACTGATCTCTATGGAGTTGTGCAAGAAGCCAATCAGGCCGCAGCTCGTCTACTCAATATTGACCCGATGTATCTGGTTGGTAAGCCGATTGCAAGTTTTGTTCCAGAAGAGGCTCGGCGTGGGTTTCGCTCTGTGGTTAATCAGCTACCCCAAATTAGCCGGGTGCAGGAGTGGGAAGTACAGTTGCAGGGCTGGAGGAGCGATCGCTTTGATGCAGCCTTGACCGTGGAAGCAGCTCGTTGCCCCTCTGATGGCAAAGCGATCGCCCTACGCTGGCTGGTGCGGGACATTACCAGCCGCAAGCAAGCTGAAGCAAAAATTCAGCAGTTACAAATGCAAAATCTCCACCTCGTCGAGGCCGATCGCCTAAAATCGCAGTTTATGGCGACGATGTCTCACGAACTCCGCACTCCGATGAATGCGATTCTGGGGTTTTCCGATTTGCTCTTGCGTCAGTTTGACCCAGGGCAACAGCGACAGCAACGAGCCATGCTGGAATGCATTTTTAGAAATGGCAAACATCTGTTGGACATGATTGAGGAAATCTTGGACTTCTCCAAGCTCGAAGAAAACCATTTAACACTCAAGCTAGAAGTCCTGGATTTAGCTCAACTTGTACAGGCTATCGCAGCAGAAATGTCTGCCCTGGCGGAGGAAAAGCATCTGAAGTTCAAAGTGCATGTGGCCCAACCCAATATTGCGATCGTCAACGACTCAGGCCGACTGCGGCAGATTTTGATCAATTTGGTTTCCAACGCAATTAAGTTTACTGACAGCGGCAGCGTCTATTTAGAAGTGCACGAGTTGTCGAGAGAGCAAATCGTGATTACCGTCAGTGATACGGGCATGGGTATTGATCCCGTCAACCAGGCGCATATTTTTGAAGCTTTTCGCCAACTAGATCAGTCGATCGCTCGACGACATAACGGCACAGGTTTGGGCCTCTCGATTACCAATGCTCTAGTGCAACTAATGCAAGGCCAAATTACAGTCGAGAGTCAGATCGGGCGAGGCTCAACCTTTCGTGTAGAACTGCCGCGCCGCCTCAGCCTAGGCTAAAGCTGCCTGTAGGGGGACGAGCTTCTAGATATATTTTGATACTTTCGAAGTACCCCCTCATTTCAACTTACTTTGACTCAGGCTGCTAACCACAATGCTGATAGTAGTAAAGATCTAGATGTACCGTTTGCGATTGTGATCGGTGCCTCGGCAGGCGGGGTGGAAGCGCTTGTGCGACTGGTCAAAAAACTACCTGCAAATCTCTCAGCGGCAGTTTTTATAGTAGTGCACTTCCCGCCTTACGGTAAGAGCGTCTTACCCCAAATTCTCAACCGTTCTGGATCTTTGCTGGCTAAACATGCCGAAGATGGAGATGGCATTTTGCCAGGGCACATTTACATTGCGCCCCCAGGCTACCATTTGCTACTCAGGCAAAATTCTATGTTTCTGAGTCATGGCCCCCGTGAGAACGGCCACCGACCTGCCATTGATCTGTTATTTCGTTCAGCCGCTAGAGCTTACCAATCGCGTGCCATTGGCGTAGTGCTATCTGGAGCTTTGGACGATGGCACCGTAGGTTTGGAGCTGATTAAATCCAAAGGTGGCATTGCGATCGCTCAAGACCCAAATGAAGCAGTATTCGACAGCATGCCTCGTAGTGCGATCGCGAATGTAGAGATAGATTATGTGTTGCCTGCTACCGACATCGCCTCCATTTTAACTAAGTTAGTGTCTAGCCCTCTGACGGAGAAACCTATGCCCCCCGATGAAACTCAGATCGAACAAGAAGCGGAGGTGGTTGCGGCAGATAAAGCTGCTTCAGAGCAGGGGGAGAATTCTAACAGAGCTTCGGCTGTCACTTGCCCGGAGTGTGGAGGGGTGCTTTGGGAAATCCGCAACGATAATTTGGTGCGCTTCCGCTGCCACGTGGGGCATGCTTACTCCCTGGATAGCTTAATCTCAGAGCAAGCCGATATGGTAGAGCAAGCTCTCTGGGCCGCAGTTCGAGCCTTAGAAGAAAAAGCAGCCTTGGCGCGGCGGATGTCCTCTCATGCTCGCCAACAAAATTATGCTCACACCGAAAATCAGTTTCAGGAGCGGGCCCATGAGGCTGAGAAAAGCGCTAATTTATTGCGTCAAATTTTATTTCAAAGCTCCAGAAATTCAGAAGCCAACCAAGCCAGCTAAACGATAACCCGCTAGCTCGGCCCTCTTTCCTGCTTCATCCCTCCTGCTTTATCCTGCCTCTTTCCCTGATTCCCCCTCCTGCTTCCTGGCCATACAAACTCAGCGTCTGCTGCATCTCTCCCCAGATCTGCTCTTGCTCTTGCATGGCTTGTCGCACCTTTTCTTCTGCTTGGTAGGCTGTTTCCGCAGCTTGTCTCGCTGCTTCTGCTGCTTCGCGTGCAACTTCGGCAGCTTGCCTCGCCTGTTCAGATGTTTTTCGTAAAGCTTCGGTCATTTGCCTTAGCTCTTCAGCCGTCTGCCGCAGTTCTTCATTAGTTTTTCGAGCCAGTTCCGCCTCTTGGCGTAAGGCTTCTCGGGCTTGCCTAACTACCTCTGCTTGATTGCGCCACTCTTCTACAGTTAATCGGTTGGTCTCATTCGCTTCGCGCTGTTGTTCTTGAGACTGCCGCAGTTCTTCATTAATCTGTCGCTGGTCTTCGGCAGTGTCTTGCGGGCCAGTTTGGGCTCGCCATCCCTGCTCTGTGCCAGCGGGCCATCCTGCTGCCAAGGAGTCTGCGCTGGTTGGCTCTTGTTGCATTGCGATCGCTGCTCCTCGCTGGGTGAGATCTCGCTCCACTGCTTGAGTTGCTTAGCAGGACTTCGGCACTATCTGTCAAAATTAGAAGCAGTAGGCTAAGCACTAACGGTTAACTTGCAGACTTCGGTCTTACTTCCTTTATGATGCTGTGAGCCATGCCAACTCAAAAAATTTGCCCTCAACAGCATCTTTCTTCGTGCTTCCATCTTAAGCCATGAACTATTCCAGCGAAAACTCAGAGTTTGAAGCGTTACTACAGTACATAAAGCAGAGCCGAGGCTTCGACTTTACAGGCTATAAACGCTCCAGCTTAATGCGCCGAGTAAGTAAGCGGATGCAAACGGTGGGCATTGAGAAGTACGACGATTATCTGGATTATTTAGAAGTCCATCCAGATGAATTTAATTCGCTTTTTAATACGCTGTTGATCAATGTCACCTCGTTCTTTCGCGATCGCCCGACTTGGGACTATATCAGCAGCACCATTATCCCTCGCATCCTGGCTGACAAAAAATCTGGCGACCCGATTCGGATTTGGAGTGCCGCTTGTGCTTCAGGTCAAGAAGCTTATACGATCGCGATCGTCATTGCCCAACTGATTGGGATGGAGCAATTTCGGGAGCGGGTAAAGATTTACGCCACCGATGTCGATGAGGAAGCGCTGAGCCAAGCTCGCCAAGCGATTTATCCAAAACGAGATTTGGAGGGCTTATCTCCAGAAGAGATCGAGCTGTTTTTTGAGCCCGTGGGCAACTTTTACGGTTTTCGGAAAGAATTACGGCGATCGGTCATTTTTGGCCGCCACGATTTAACCCAGGACGCTCCCATTTCTCGAGTTGATTTACTCATCTGCCGCAACGCCTTGATGTATTTCAATGCCGACACGCAGGCTAAAATTATTACTCGCTTTCACTTCGCCCTCCGAGATCACGCATTTTTGTGTTTGGGCAAAGCAGAAATGCTCCTTACCTATGCCAATACCTTCGCCCCAGTCGAACTGAAACGCCGGATCTTTACAAAAGTACCCAGATTAAATTCACGCGATCAGCTCCTGCCCATGAAAACAGGAAATAGTAGTACGAGTAGTGAGCCTGACAATAGCTATCACATTCAAAACGTCGCTTTCGATCGCGGTCCCCTAGCTTCTTTAGTCGTGAATGCTGAAGGTTTATTAACCTTGGTGAATGAACAAGCGCGGGTGCTATTTAACCTCACAACTCGTGATATTGGTCGGCCTTTACAAGACCTAGAAGTCTCTTACCGTCCCCTTGAGTTACGCTCTTGTATCAACCAAGTTTATAGTGAGCGCCGCCCCTTCAGCTTCAGAGACGTAGAATGGTTGGCTGCTCAAGGAGAAAAGGTATTTCTAGATGTCCGAATAGAACCCCTGCTAGATCAAGAAACCTACATCTTGGGCGTTAGCATTACCTTCACAGATGTCTCCCGCTACAAACGACTGCAAGGGGAGCTAGAGCATTCCAACCAAGAGTTAGAGACGGCCTATGAAGAGCTGCAATGTGCTAATGAAGAGCTAGAAACGACCAACGAGGAATTGCAATCCAGCAACGAAGAGTTGGAAACGACCAACGAGGAACTGCAAGCCACCAACGAAGAGTTGGAGACCATGAATGAAGAGTTGCAAGCCACCAACGAAGAACTCTATACCGTCAATGACGAACTGCACCGCCGCGGCGATGAGCTGAATCAGGCAAATGCTTTTTTAGAATCTATTTTGAGCAGCTTGAAGGGCGGTGTGGTGGTGGTAGACCGAGACTTACATATTCAAATTTGGAACTATAGATCTGAGGACTTGTGGGGGTTACGCACTGGAGAAGCCTTGGGCCAAAACTTTTTGAATCTAGATATTGGTCTGCCTGTGGAGCAATTGAGACAATCAATGCGGGCTTGTCTCACAGCTGACACGACTAGCGCTACTGAAATCACGCTGGATGCCATCAATCGTCGTGGCAGACAGATTAAATGTCACGTGAGCTGCGCCCCTTTATTGGGTATCACGAGCCAAGTTCAAGGCGTGATTTTGCTAATGGAAGACCGCAGCGAAGGAGAGTTGTAAACGGTTTCAGCCGTCAAACCTGCTAAGGCTGGCTTCGTCAGCGGTAAGACAAACCAGAACTTAGCACCTGTGCCAGGCACACTCTCCACTCCAACTCGGCCCCCATGAGCCGTAATAATTTGCCGACAGAGATAAAGTCCCAAACCGATTCCGGTCAAATGAGGATTGTCTAACCCCCGGACATAGAGCTTAAAGAGGCGATCGCAAACCTCTGGTCCCATGCCTACGCCGTTGTCCTCAACACTACAACGAATTTGTTGGTCTTCTACCGTCGCCTTCAAGGTCAACTGCAAGCCAGGAGCATTGTGCTTTAGGGCATTAGTAATCAGGTTTTTGAAGACTTGCTCCAATTGTTGCGGGTCAGCAATCAGTGGCGGCAAATTGGCTGGCAAGAGATTGCAAACGGTTGCTTGGTTTCGCACCAACAACGGCTCCAAGTCTTCTAAAATGTCTTGCACCAAACCATCTAAGCGCACCGCCTCATAGGATAAAGCCATTGGTTGACTTTCACTCGTTTGGTCTTCCAGCAAGGAGTTGATCAAATTCAATTGACGTTCGTTGCTTTGCACCATGCGATCCACCATCGATCGCATCACTGGTACTGAGTCGCCTGGCTTGTTCTGCAAATTCTTCAAAATCAACGACATGCCCATAATCGAAGTGCGGACATCGTGAGAGAAGGCATGCAAGAAAATATCCTTGAAGTGATTTAAGTCTTGCAGTTCCTGCATTTTTTGTTGCAGTTGGGCGGTGCGTTCTTCGACTTGAGACTCTAAGTTGGTGTTGAGCGCTTGTACTTGTTGGTAAAGCTGACCTTGCTGGATGGCGATCGCCACCTGAATCGCCAGTTGTTCTAACAAGTTGACTTCAAAGGGTTGCCACTGGCGAGGATGCTCGCACTGATTCGCCACCAACACCCACACTTCATCACCCAAAATAATCGGCACACCCAAGCTCGCCTTGACTTGATATTGCTGGTAAAAGGCAGCAATTTTTGGCGTTGACTGGCTCAGAGCTACATCGTTGACCACACGGCTACAGCCTGAGGCAAACAAAGCCCGAAATTCTTGCACGCCTTCCTCGTCATATTCCAAACACATCACTGAAGGCCAAGCGCCGGACACCGATTCTGCCAAAACATAGCCCTGCGCCTGATTGTTGAGATGACCAATATAAACGCGGTCTGCCTGAAGAAACTGCCGTACCTCTGTAACGGTGGTGTTGAGCACCTGATCTAGCTCGAGCGATCGCCTAATTTTGAGGGCAATTTCCGTTAGCAACTGAGTACTGCGGAGGGCTTCATGGACTTGCTCCGAAGCCGCTTGCAGTTGAATTTCTGTTTGTTTGCGCTCCGTAATGTCTTGAACCGTTCCCGTGACACTGTGGTCCGAAAAGGCGAGTTTCTCACACACCAGGCGCTCTGTGCCATCGGGGTACAAAATTCGATAATCAATTCGGCAGGGTTGGCGCTCCACCATTGCTTGTGCCAACGCTTGCTCAACGCGATCGCGATCGTCAGGATGGATGGCTTGTAGCGCCTGCTCCGGATCGGGAGGAAAGGTTTTGGGCACAAACCCCAGAATGCGATATAGCTCGTCGGACCACCGTAGTTGCTGCTGGCCCCAATCTAAGTCCCAGTTACCAAGTTGAGCAATCCGTTGGGCATTGGCTAAGCTGGCTTCACTTTTCTGCAACAGCTCAGCGGTGGTTTGGCGCTCGCCCACAGCCCCAGCCAAAACCAAAGCGGTAGTCGTCACCACTCCCATAAAAGCTTGCAAAAACAGCACGGCTTGAGTCAGGTGCTCGGCCTTAGCGAAGAAAGGCCCATGCCCGTGAAACGCCTCAAAAATTGCAATGCCAGAGACCACCAAGCTAGCTAATACTGCCCCCGGCGGCCCAAAGCGCAGCGCCCCCCATACCACTAGAGGAAACGGTAAATATTCCAGTGGATAATGGGCGATCGCTGCTTGGGGCTCGGAGCCAAAAACAACCCAACTCACGACACACAAGAGACTTAACCAGACTGCTCCCTCAACCCGCTGCCCAGGCTTCTGAAACAAAGCTGGCCACTGGCGACAAATCAGCAATGCGGGTGTAGCGACCAAAATGCCCATGCAGTCGCCTAACCAGAGCGTCCACCCGTTTTCCCAGGCTTGACTCCACTGCATCCAGCCCAGTGAACCCTCAATCAGGGTACTCCAAGTCGCATTAATCAGTGGGGCACACAGCGCAGCAACAATTAAGCCCCAGACATCTTGCAAACGGTCTAAGCTAGGCCGAAATCCTAAACGCCGCAATGCGATCGCCGCTACCACTGCTTCTGCCACACTGCCCCAAGACGAAACAAAAGAATGACCCGCAGAGCCGCCCAAGGACTGCACCAGCAAGAAATCCCCTAGAATCACGCCTGGCCATAGCCATGATCCCCGTAATAAAAATGCAGCTAAGGCAATGCCTGCGGGAGGCCAGAGCGGTGTTGCATTGGCATTCAGCCCGATCATAGAAATCGAGATTTTAGCCGTGGCAAAGTATGCGATCGCCAATAGAGCGACCGAACACAAATATTGCAGAACTTGAGGACGCTTTAAGCGCATAGGTGCCAGCCGAAAAGCAAAGATAACGGGCAGGAGGTTTGTATCGTCTAACTACGCTCTAAGCCAGGAACTCAGGGCCACACCAAGTGAAAGGCGGATAGAAGCAAATGCAGTGCTATCCCACCTCTGGCCGAGTAGCCAGTCACTTCCTCTCTAGATTGACCCACTTACGAGCAATTTCACTTCCTCCAGTAGGATGAGCCAACCCGAATCACCAAAACGGGTGTTGTACGTCCGGCGATCGCCCTCCATTGTTTGTAAAGATTATGCTATGGGTCGCATGCTTTTATGGATGAGTCAGCTTGAAGCTGATTTAATCGATTTATTCAACCACATCACCCTGTCAGCCACACTACCCGACACTGTGATTTTTTGTTTGTCCTTAAACCTTTATGAATGTGTCCTCCAATTCTGCTCCCTTACGAATCCTGCTTGTCGAAGACGATCCCATGATGCAGTTGGGGTTGGAGCAAGCCTTGGCTGACTACCCCGAATTTGCAGTCGTGGGTCAAGCGGATGACGGTTACCTGGGCGTGGAAGCGGCAATCCGACTCAAGCCAGACTTAGTGGTCATGGATATTGGATTGCCTCGATTAGATGGCATTGCCGCAACTCAACAAATTAAAGCAGCCTTACCAGAAGTCCGGGTGGTGGTGCTGACCTCCCACACCACTGAAACTGAAATTGTGGCAGCCCTCTCTAGTGGAGCCGATGCCTACTGTATTAAAGGCTCTAGCGTCGATCGCCTGCTGACCGCGATTAAAGCCGCCCAAGAAGGAGCGACTTACCTCGACCCGCAAATTGCCCGTCGAGTCATTGAGCATCTCAAGCCTCCTGTCTCATCGAGCCACTTGGGGCAATTGTCGCAACGAGAACTAGACGTCCTGCGGCTGATGGTAGACGGTAAAACGAATCCTGAAATTGCTGAAGCTCTGTACCTCAGTCCTAACACGATCAAGACTCACATTCGCGGCATCATGAATAAGCTGGCAGTAGACGATCGCGTGCAAGCTGCGGTAGTTGCCCTGCGCTCTGGCTTGGTCTAGCCCCTTTATCATCTTTTTAAGCTTCAAACGCCTGCTACAAGCAAACAACATGTTCCGGAATGGGAACTTTGAGAAAAAGCGCACAGAATAGTTATAGATGGCTGTTCTCACACAATTAATGCGCGGCTCAGTGGCAGGAGATTAGAAGCAATCGCATGGCTGGCACTCATAACTTTGGCTTAGTGGCACTTTCAGTCGCGATCGCTGCCGTGTCGGCCACCCTATGGCTGACAGTACAGGCAAAAAAGCCATTCTCATCTCTAAGACAAAAGCTAACTATAGCTTTACTCAACTGGCTTGCTGACTCGTCTTCTAGCCATCTAGGGATACAGCAGCAAGCCCTACCAGCAATTGAACTACAGCCAGCGGCAACAGCCCTCAAGATCAACCAAGGCTTTCTAGACCAAATCTTTCACCGAGCTGCTGATCCGATTTTTGTCAAAGATCAACAGCATCGTTGGATCCTCGTCAACGACGCCTTTTGCCAAATCATGGGCTATCCCCGTGAGGGCTTGCTTGGCAAATCCGACTATGACTTCTTGGCTCAAGCAGAAGCAGGGCGGATTTGGGATGATGACAACTTAGTCTTGACCACAGGGCTAGAACACGAAACCGAAGAAACCTTAACCGACCGCGCTGGAATCGTCCGAACTCTGTTAACGAAAAAGATTTCCTTTACCGATGCTGCGGGCAATCCAGCCTTGCTCGGCATCATGCGAGATATCACTGAGCGCAAACAGATGGAGTTAGCGCTGCAACAAACCGTCGAGCGGGAGCAGGCTGGTGCTAGAGTGATTCAGCGCATGCGCCAAACGTTGGATCTGGCTAACATCTTCAATGCCACGACCCAAGAGCTACGACAGGTAGTCAACTGCGATCGCACCCTTGTCTACCGCTTTAAACCGGACTGGAGCGGAGAACTTGTTTCTGAATCGGTTGCTGCGGGATGGCGGACTCTATTACTGGCTCAAACCTTCGAGCCCGAACTCACGAAGGCCGCAGTGATCAACCCTAACTGCCATGCCAGAGATCTCGGCAACGACACTAGCCTCATTCAGGACAGCTACTTACAGTCCAGTCAAGGCGGCGTTTATCGCCGGGGTACTAGTCATCTTGCGGTTTCAGATGTTTACACAGCTGGGTTTGACACCTGCTATCTCGACCTACTGGAGAGCTTTCAAGCTCGCGCCTACGTGATTGTGCCAATTTTTTGCCATAGCCAGCTCTGGGGTTTACTCGCAGCCTATCAAAACTCAGGCCCAAGGCATTGGGAAACCGCTGAAATCCAAATGGTAGTTCAGATTGGGATTCAACTAGGAGTGGCAATTCAGCAAGCCGAACTCCTAGCCCAAACTCAGCAACAGTCAAAAGAATTGCAGGCGGCGAAAGAAGCAGCAGATAAAGCGAACCAGGCTAAAAGTGACTTTCTCGCCAACATGAGCCATGAGCTACGCACTCCTCTCAATGCCATTCTCGGTTTCGCGCAATTGATGCATCATGCCAAGGGGATCACTTCCGAGTATCAACAATACTTAGACATCATTAGTCGGAGTGGCGAACATCTCCTGGAATTGATCAATGACATCTTAGAGATGGCAAAAATTGAAGCGGGTCGGAGTACGCTTCACGAAACTAGCTTCGATCTACACCGCTTGCTTGACAACTTGACGGAAATGCTCCAGTTGAAGGCGCGATCCAAAGGATTGCAGCTTACTTGTATCCGTACCACGGATGTCCCCCAACTGGTTAAAACTGATGCTAGTAAATTACGTCAAGTCCTGATCAACTTGCTGGGGAATGCGATCAAGTTTACCGATCGCGGCCAAGTTACCCTCCGAGTCAGTCTGGATCAGAGCCAGTCCATCCCAGATTGCACTTCTCAATTGACCGACTCCAAATCGTCCAGTAAGACTCGCCTCATTTTTGAGGTACAAGATACAGGGCCTGGGATCGCCCCCGATGAGCTTAATCAACTGTTTGAAGCATTTTGCCAAACAGCAGCAGGCTTAAAAATTGCTGGTGGTACTGGTTTGGGTTTGCCGATCAGTCAAAAGTTTGTGCAGCTCATGGGAGGTGAGATCACGGTCGAAAGTCAGCTAAGCCGTGGCAGTCTCTTCCACTTTGATATTCAAGTAGAAGCAGAGAATAGCCCTCCGCTGGAAACAGAATCCTCGGCTAGGCAGCAAATCAGTGGCTTAGCTCTGGGGCAACCCCTCTATCGGATTTTGGTTGTGGAAGATAGCTCCACCAATCGATTTTTGCTTGTGCGGCTCCTCAGCCAAGTGGGATTTGCGGTTGAAGCGGTAGAAAATGGTCAGGAGGCGCTAGCAGTCTGGCAACATTGGCAGCCCCATCTCATTTTTATGGATATGCAAATGCCAGTGATGGATGGTTATGAGGCGACCAAACGAATTAAACAGTCGCTGTCGGGACCCAAAACCGTTGTGGTGGCTCTGACTGCCAGTGCTTTTGAAGAGCAACGCCAAGATGTTTTCTTAGCAGGCTGTGATGATTTCGTTCGCAAACCTTTCCGCAAAGAGGCCCTCCTCGCAACCATTAGCCAGCATTTAGGCGTGCAGTATCTCTACGAAGAACTACCAGCGCTGGTAAACAATAGTGCTGCCAAAGCGGCGCAAATTGCTACACAGAAGGTTGATGTTAGCCAACAACTTGCCGCCATGCCGACAAATTGGGTGGCTCAATTGCATTACGCTGCTTCTCAATGCAGCGATCGCTTGATTACTGAACTCCTACAAGAAATTCCGACTGAATTTACCGCCCTAGCGCTGACCCTGACTGAATTATCTGAAAATTTTCGATTTGACCAAATTACCACCCTAACTCAGTCACAGGAGCAGTAGTACTTCATCAAATCAGGTTTGTGGGATTGGGTTGCACAATTCGCCCAACCCACACAAATTTCACGTTGGAATACTACTATAGGAGGAATGGAATATCCGCAACAAGACTGTCTAGAAAAAGGCTGCGAGTCAATCTGAGCCTAGCGATCGCCCAATTTCTACCCTTGGCTCAGTTCTGAATTAGATTAACTTTGGGCATACTAAAAAATAATTCAATTTTTTTTGAACTTAATTGTATTAATCGAAAAATCAAAAAGTAATCGCAAGTTAATGAACTTAGTATGATCACAACCTTTAAATTTGCTTGAATCTAGATTAAACGTTTCTAGAATTTATGAATGAAATTACGAAGAAGCACTGTGATGATTGCTAATCACGGCACCGCTTATAGCAGCTAATCAAGCTAATCAAAGGGAAGTGAGAAGGCAAAAATCGTAATGAATGCTACCCAGACTGAGCCTATTCCAGCAGACATTCTTGTTGTAGACGATACCCCAGAGAATCTACGCCTTCTTGCCACTATTTTAGCTAAGGAAGGATATAACGTTCGCAAGGCCCTTAACGGTTCAATGGCGCTCACGGCTGTACAAACTGTGCAGCCAGACTTAATTTTGCTGGACATCATGATGCCCGGAATAGATGGGTATGAAGTCTGTTATCGCTTGAAAAGCAATCCACAGACAGCCAGAATTCCCATTATTTTCTTAAGTGCTTTGAGTGACGGTCTTGACAAGGCTAAAGCGTTTGATGGTGGTGGTGCAGACTACATTACTAAACCCTTTCAAGTCCAAGAAGTTTTGGCAAGGGTGCAGAATCAACTGACCTTAAAAGCTGTTGAACGCAAGAATGAGGAACTACAGGCTCAATTGGAAGCTAGGGTCAGAGAGCGTACCCATCAACTAGAAACGGCGAATCAAGAACTACAGCGAGAGGTCCAAGAGCGGCAACAGCTCCAAGCAGAACTGCTAAAAATGGCCCTCAATGATGTGCTGACAGGTTTACCTAACCGAGCTTTGTTTATGAAGAGGCTGGAGAAAGCCCTGCATCAAGCCCAGAGAGATGTAGCGTATCAATTTGCGGTTTTGTTTCTTGACTGCGATCGCTTCAAAGTAGTCAATGATTCTCTTGGGCATTTCGTGGGGGATGAGTTGCTAGTCGCGATCGCCCGTCGCTTAGAGCAATCCCTGAGTTCCCAGCACACGCTGGCTCGCTTAGGGGGAGACGAGTTTGCTGTGCTGCTGACAGAGGTAGACGACCTCAATAGTGCAACTCAAGTAGCCGATCAGATCTTGGCTGCTTTAGCTCAACCGTTCCAACTGGCTCGGCATGAGGTATTTATCAATGCCAGTATTGGCATTACCCTTCACCAACCCGGATACGAAAAGCCTGAGCACTTACTGCGTGACGCAGACACGGCTATGTATCGAGCCAAAGCGCTAGGCAGAGGACAATATCAAGTTTTTGATCCGGTCATGCATACGAGGGCGCTCCAGCTTTTGCAGCTAGAAACAGACTTGCGCCGCGCCATCCAACAGCAAGAGTTTGTGGTCCACTATCAACCCATTGTTGAACTTAACCATAACCAATTGGTAGGGTTTGAGGCGTTAGTTCGTTGGCATCATCCTCAGCATGGCTTACTGTCGCCAGCAATCTTTATTCCAGTCGCAGAAGAAACAGGCTTGATTACTCAGATTGGTCATTGGGTCTTGGGAGAAGCTTGCCAACAACTCTGCAAATGGCAACAAGGTAATCTAGATGGTCCTAATCTCTCGATCAGCGTTAATTTATCGGCACGGCAAGTCGCTCAACTCGACTTAGTCAAGCAAATAGATCAAGTCTTGGCCGACACTCAAGTCAATCCTCAGGCGTTGAAACTGGAGATTACTGAAAGTGTGATTATGGAAAACCCTCAATCTGCCAGTGTGATGTTTCAAGAACTGCGAGAACGACAGATTCAACTCAGCATTGATGACTTTGGCACTGGGTATTCTTCTCTGAGTTACCTACACTCTTTTCCTCTGAATATTCTTAAGGTCGATCGCTCGTTTGTGCAGCGGATGACAGATAGCTCTGAAGGCTCGGGGTTGGTGCCTCTGATCATCAACATTGCCCATTCTCTAGGACTCACTGTAGTCGCTGAAGGCATTGAGACGGCTCAACAACTGGCTCAGCTTAAAGCGCTCAATTGTGATTGCGGTCAGGGTTATCTGTTCTCTAAGCCTTTGACGGTGGAACAAGCAACTGAGCTAATTGTTAAAACGCCTCCCTGGTTAGACTCGGACGTCAATTCAGTGCCTTTAGCTGAAATTATTTAGTCAGTTGAGCAGCATAAAAAAGTCCCTGATTCTAGAACCAGGGACTGAGTGTAAAACTGAGCCTAAAGAGGTTTTATGCGATCGCTTCAGCTAAAGCGGGTGCTTCTGTCTGACTGACTTGGACTTGGCCGTCTTCGTCAACATCGACTAAGGCGATCGCGCCACTATGGATACGGCCTGAGAGAATCGCTTCGGCCAAGGCATCTTCTAGTAGACGAGTGATGGTTCGACGTAGCGATCGCGCTCCATAGCTAGGGTTGTAGCCTTCTGCCACTAAGCGATCTTTCATCCGCTCAGTGATTTGCAGGGTAATCCCCTGTTCCTCAGTGAGGCGAGTGGAGAGTTCGCGCACCATCAGATCCGAAATTTGCTTCACTTCCTCACGAATGAGTTGACGGAAGACAATGATCTCATCCAGACGGTTGAGCAGTTCCGGACGGAAGTACTGCTTCAGTTCCTCGTTGAGAAGCGATTTCACGCGGTTGTACTGCGCTTCGACTTGAGTCTCGGTGGCGAGGTCGAAGCCAAGACCACCGCCACCTTTCTCAATCACACGAGAACCGATATTCGAGGTCAAGATCAGCAGGGTGTTCTTGAAGTCTACGGTGCGGCCTTGAGAATCAGTCAGGCGACCATCTTCGAGGATTTGCAACAGTAAGTTGAAGACATCGGGATGGGCTTTCTCGATTTCATCAAACAGCACAACGGTGTAAGGCCGACGGCGTACTGCTTCGGTGAGCTGACCACCTTCGTCATAACCGACGTAGCCCGGAGGCGAGCCAACCAGCTTGGAGACGGTATGGCGCTCCATGTACTCAGACATATCGAGGCGAATCATCGCGTCTTCGGAGCCGAAGAAGTAGGCAGCTAGAGCCTTGGTCAGTTCTGTCTTACCGACTCCGGTAGGGCCAGAGAAGATAAAGCTCGCGATCGGACGATTGGGATCTTTCAATCCCACTCGTGCCCGACGGATGGCGCGAGAAACCGCAGTCACCGCTTCTTCTTGACCAATTAGGCGTTGATGCAGCGTATCTTCTAAGTGCAGCAACAACTCGGATTCTGACTCAGTCAGCTTGTTAACGGGGACTCCTGTCCAAGAAGCCACAATCTGAGCAATGTCTTCCTCATCGACCACAGGACGGCTAGAGAGCGCATTATTGACTTGCTTCTCAGCTTCCGTGACTGATTGAATCTCAGCTTCCAGAGCGAGTTCGCGATCGCGCAGTTGACCCGCTTGGTCAAAGTCCTGAGCCGCAACCGCCGCATTCTTGTCTTGCGTGACTTGCCGCAACTCTTGCTTCAAGGCTTTGGTGGCTGAAGTCTTGGAGTGGCTCAAGCGCACTCGTGAACCTGCCTCGTCAATCAGGTCAATGGCTTTGTCGGGTAAGAAGCGATCGGAGATGTAGCGATCGGCAAGCTTAGCGGCTGCTTCTAGCGCCAAATCGGCAATGGCGACTTTGTGGTGTTGCTCATAGCGATCGCGCAGTCCGTGCAGAATCTCGATAGTTTCGTCAACAGACGGCTCACCGACCATAATCGGCTGGAAACGACGCTCTAACGCAGCATCTTTCTCAATGTGCTTGCGATACTCATCTAGGGTGGTGGCACCAATGCACTGGAACTCACCACGGGCTAGGGCAGGCTTGAGCAAGTTGGCCGCATCCATGCCGCCTTCCACGCTACCCGCACCCACCAAGGTATGAATTTCGTCAATCACGAGAATGATGTTACCCGCTTGCCGCACTTCCTCGACAATGTTCTTGAGGCGTTCTTCAAAATCTCCGCGATAACGAGTGCCAGAGACTAAAGAACCCATACTCAAGCTGATCACCTGCTTACCAAACAGATTATCAGGCACAGCATGATCAGAAATCCGTTGAGCTAGACCTTCGGCGATCGCGGTTTTACCGACACCGGGTTCCCCGATTAGAACGGGGTTGTTCTTGGTGCGACGACCCAAAATTTGCACTGCCCGCTCAAGTTCTTTCTGGCGGCCAACCATCGGGTCAAGCTTGCCATCAATCGCCATTTGAGTCAGGTTAGTACCAAACTCCTCCAAAGTGCGGAGCTTGCTAGGACGCTTGTCAAAGCCGTTTTCTTGAGGACGAGCTGACGCTACTGCAGGAGTATTGCCAATCGCTTCTAGAACCCGCGATCGCACTTCATCTTTGTCAATGCTCAACCGCTCCAGAACCTTAACCGCAACTCCTTCGCCATCACGGATTAAGCCCAGTAATAAGTGTTCCGGGCCGATGTAGTTGTGCCCTAACTGTCGAGCTTCTGCCAGAGCTGCTTCAAAAACTCGCTTGACTTTGGGGGTAAAGGGCAGTTCAGCAGGTACAAAGCCAGACCCCCGACCAATAATCTTTTCAACTTCAGCCCGAGCGTCTTTGAGGCTAACACCCAGGTGTAGCAGGACTTTAGCGGCAATTCCCGTTTTTTCGCCAATCAGTCCTAGGAGAATTTGCTCGGTTCCCACGAGGTTGTGTCCCAGGCGACGTGCTTCTTCCTGGGATAACATGACTGCCTTAATGGCCTTTTCTGTAAAAAGTTCGAACATGGTGAGTTTCCCTTACCGAGCGATTTCGGCTGCAAATAAAACGGCTGCACCGAGCAGTCCAGTAGATGGTTTAGCAGGGCTAGAAATGGTCAACATCAAAATCCGCATCTACTAACGCTCCAGTCACTCAGCCAGTAATCCAACAGGCAATCACCTCCAAGGAAAAGTAGCCTGTATGAAGTTTTGTTGATTTCCTTAGACTTACTGTAACGCTCCCTTACCCCTTTCGTGGTGAGGAGAACCGAAGGTGTAACCGGGTAGTTGCCGCCTATGGTCACTACTCCAACCCGACCCAGAGGACGTTATACTCAGCGATCGCGCCTCATCATCTCTAAAGAACCTTGGAAGCGACGATCGCTGTTGATTTAGCCGACAATAGAAAGATGCTCGAATTACATTGTCATACCACTTTCTCCGACGGTACGCTTACTCCCACAGAGCTAGTGGAGCTAGCCGCCAAAACGGGAGTCCAAGCGTTAGCCATCACTGACCACGATACTTTAGGCGGTTGGGACGAAGCCTTGGCTGCTGCCCCCATCCATGACTTAGAAATTGTGCCTGGGCTAGAACTCAGTACTGTGCATTGCGATCGCTCTCTACACATCTTAGGCTTCTACCCAGACCGCGACAAATTAGCAGCACCTTTAGCAGAGCGCTTAGCAGGTCGCAAGCGGCGGGCCGAGAAAATGGTAGCTAAGCTCGCCGAACTAGGCTACCCGATTCAGCTACCCCACCTCGGAGAAGGCATGGCTCCGGGCCGACCGCATATTGCTGCGGCCTTAGTACAAGCTGGGCATGCTCCCTCTGTGCGGGAAGCGTTCGATCGCTGGTTAGGAGATGACAAGCCCGCCTATGAACATTACGAGAAATTCTCCGCGATCGATGGCATTCAGTTATTACGCATGTGTGATGCCGTTCCGGTGTGGGCACATCCTTATCTATTCCGAGGCGGAGAGGTAGAGGAAACACTTCCAGGATTAGTCGCAGCGGGTCTGATGGGCATAGAAGTCTATCATCCGAACCACAGCCTGAAGCAATCGCGGAAGCTAGAGAAGCTATGTATTCAGTATGGGTTACTCATGAGCGGTGGCAGTGACTTTCATGGCCCCCACCCCGACAGCAAGAATTCAAACAATACATCCTTGAATAGTTTGCGGATCTCCCTCTCTCTACTTCAACCCATCAAGCAAGCTGCATCAAACCTCCGTCAGCAAAAGAGCTGAAACGGGGTGGAGCGATCGCCCTCATCTAATCTCTTTATTGGGTTCGAGCTGCATTAGCGGCTAGGCGATCGACTAAGTTGGGTGCGACTAACTTCAGCCACTGCCCCACTTTGCCTTTCAGCGTCATCACCTCTTCTCGTTGTCGTCGCTCCATCGCGCGGATAATCTGCTGCACGCATTCCTCTACAGGCATCGTATCTTTCCCCTCGTCCCTGGGACTATGTCCTAAAGGTTTACCATCTGCCCCTAAAGCCCGTTCGCGGATATCCGTAGCAACAAATCCTGGAGAAACCACCAAGACATCTACGCTTGTTCCTTGCAGTTCAATGCGGAGCGTGTCAAAGAATCCTTGCATGGCATGTTTACTCGCCACATATCCCGATCGCGTGGGTACTCCCTGCTTGCCACAGAGAGAAGAGATCGCCACTAATAATCCTTTGCTGGTCTTTAGGTAAGGGAGAGCATGGTAAGTACAGTAGACTGCACCTAAATAATTAACTCGCATTACTTGCTCAAAAATAGAGAGGTCTGTAACCTCCTCGAACCGAGCGATCGCGCCGATACCAGCATTATTTACAAGGATGTCAATTCCGCCAAACTGCTGAACGGATTCATCAATTAAACGTTTGCAAGCATCCGGGTCAGTTACGTCTGCTAGAACTGCGATCGCGCGTGCTCCTTGTTGTTTGCAGGCTTCTACAGTTTCTGTCAGAGCTACCTCATTCCGAGCAGCTAAGACTAAGTTGGCTTGCTGTTGGGCCAGCGTAATTGCGAGTGCTCGGCCAATTCCATCTGAAGCACCTGTAAGGATAACTGTTTTGTGATTAAAGCGCATAAGAAGGGTACATTTCAAAAAGATCTAAAGGCATCCTATCGCGCAAAAATCAACTCAGTTAAGTTTTGTATCCAGAGATAGTGACTCGAAACAGTTTTATTGAAATCAAAACAGTAGAATTACTGGCTTTGGATTCTGAGAATAGGGTCAGAAGTTTTCAGAGAGATGAAAACACTTAAAGCCGATTGTTTGTATAGCCTACAAGTTAATAACAAATTAACAGTCATAGTAGCTTTACTATCTTTACTATTTATTTCTTAAGCTGTTGTATCTCGATTAAAAAATCCTTGTTTACACTGATTTTGATTCATAAAGCCTATGCACTGAGGGAGTCTCAACTACTTTAAGAGCTTTGCATATTGTGCTGAGAAGACATACGCTATTCTGCTGAATCGTTTTTTTGATTTACAGCGAATACTAGTTTTTAAGGTTCCTAGAGCAGAAAGCTTTAAGTTGGTGATTGTACTTAACAGTTCAAGTTGTCTCTTTGAAGTTGGTGTGAATTACTGATACTTAAAGCCTAGTATTTTGGCTAACTGTTAATAACATCTCTGCTCAAGCTTGTAATTAAGAGAATAAGAATTCTAGCTTTCAAAGCTTCCCGCAGTCTTCCACATCCTGGTCAAAAGGATTAGTCAAAGTAATACAAGAGGCATTATCCAGTGAAAAGAGTGAAGTCGAACAATAGAACTAGCGTCAAGCTTAAATTTAATTACCGCTCCCTAGTTGCAGGATTGTTCATTGCAGGTGGTGTGTTTCAACTGGTTACTCCGGTTCTAGCAGCTCCCGCAGCAAACACAACGATCAGCAACACAGCAACTGCGAGCTATACAGATCCAAGCACTGGCACGACTCTCAGCGCTACCTCCAACACCGTTACCGTGACAGTAGCCGAGGTTGCAGGTATTGATGTCAGCGCTTTAAATACTCCTGGTTCTGCTCAACCTGGTGGCACGCTTAACTACGACTTCAAAATCACCAACACTGGTAATGACCCCACTCGGCTCGTATTACCTAGTACTGCAAGCATCACTGGTACAGGTGCAGCAGGCGCATCTATCAGCCAGATCATCACCGCTGGCGCTGACGGCGTATTGGGCAACGCAGATGACCAAACTATCGCAGTTGGTGGTGCTCCATTACTGACTGGTTCAATCGCGGCTAACGGGATTATTAATGTCCGAGTTGTCCTTGCGATCGCCGCTAACGCTGCTCCTGGAACGGTTACGGTGGAATACGGCAAATCTGTCGATCCTGCCAGTACCAACCAAGTGTATGCAGCTAATGGAGCTTTAGACATCTACACCAATGACAACACTGATCCGAGCACTGTGCCTGGTGAAGTAGCAGGTGCTCCTGTCAATGGCACTCGCGAAGATAGCGCCACTCTAGATGGTGTGATCGGTAACGTCGCTGGTGTCCTGAATGGAACTAATGGCAATGCGGCTGCTACAGGTGATGGCACTAATAACAACACTGACTTCACCAACAAAGCTGTGGCACCGACCGATAGCAAACCTGGTAGCACTGCTAACGATCCAGGTGTAGTCACCTTCACCAATACGCTCAGCAACACTGGTAATGCTCCTGCCACCTTCCTGTTACGCCCTGACGCACCAGGTAGCACTGTACCTGCTGGAACCACGGCAACTATTACTGCGGGAGGTACAACTGGAACCTTCACTTGGAATGGTACTGCTTGGACTGGTACACCAGTTACTGTAAGCGTCGCTCCTGGAACGCCTGTCAACTATACAGTTACTGTAGATTTACCTGCTGGCACGAAGCTCTCTACTGATCTCACAACTCCAGGTGATCTCACAAGCCCGACTGCTGCTGTGGTTGGTGGCTATGCAATGCCTATCCTCGCCTTTGTAGATAGCAACAATGATGGAATTGCTCAGGTAACAGAGCCTCAAAACCTCACGATTGAGCGCACTTATCTAGGTTATGTAGCAATGTACAAAGAAGCTCAAATCCTAGAGACTGATGGCACCACCGTTGTTCAAGCTTTCACCACAGATGCTACTGCTTTAACAGGCAAACTCACGCCAGGACGTATTGTCGAGTATCGGATTTCCTACAAGAACATTTCCGAGACTGCTGCGGCCACCACGGGTAGTTCCATTCTCAATGCCACCAATCTCCAAATCGTAGAGGATGGCACTACAGGTGGTAACAACTGGGCGCTCGACCAAGATGGAAATACCATCATGGATACAGTTCACGTTTCTGGTATTGATGCTGGTGGAACAATTGTTACGACTGGTACTGATCCCAACATCACCAAGTATGTAGACACTATTTCTTCCCTAGCACCTGGTGCATCTGGCAAACTCGACATTCGTCGCAAGATGGGCAACTAAGCTCTGTTAGTCAAGATTGGGGCACTTTAAGTGGAGTGTCCCAATCACCTCTCCCTTCCCCCATCTCTCAACAAGTCCCTCACACTACTGCGAGAATTAATTATGAAACGCTCTTCTCTCATCGGTTTAAGTGCGATCGCCCTCGTTGCTTCCATTCCCTTCGTTAACGAACTACCTGTATCCGCTAGTTGGCTAAATCCTGGTACTAAGATTGCTCAAAACAATCAACGTCAAGCTCAGATGCAATTAGTTCTGAGCGCTGACAAAAAAATTGTGCAAAAAGATCAGCAAGGCAAAGAGAAAGTTACCTGGGAAGCGCTGAAAGGCAATGTAACCGTGCAGCCAGGAGACGTGCTTCGTTACACCTTGACTGGCGAAAACAAGAGCGATCGCCCTATCAAGGATCTCAAGCTAAATCAGCCTGTACCTCAAGGCATGGCTTATGTCATGAGTTCAGCAGCAATCAGCCCTAACGCTGGAACTCAAATCACCTATAGCATCGACCAAGGCAAGAGCTTTGTGGCTCAACCCAAAGTGTCGGTCAAGCAAGCTGATGGCAAAGTCGTCATGAAGCCCGCTCCCGCTGAAGCTTACACCAACATCCGTTGGACAATTGGCTCAGCAGTAGGTGCCAAGAGCACTCTGAAAGCAACTTACCAAGTCAAAGTTCGCTAAGCAAGCTTGAGGGCGATCGCTCTACACTTTCAGATTCGCCCTCCAATTTCTCTTATCTTGCTTATTTACAGCTTTTAAGTTATCTCATATCTCCAACAAGCAGTCAGAGAAGTTTACAACTGACTGCATAGGAATACTTATGCCTTTGCGATCGCTACCCCTTCTGGGCTGACAAGGAGATCCGTTACTGTGATGCCACTTTCCAAAAAACATATATTTTCACTTAAAAACTGGAGCCAGTGGGCAGTTGCAATCGCGGTGGCAAGCAGCTTACAACATTCACTTCCTGTTCTGGCTAAAGGCATTACAACGACTCAACTCTCTAACCAAGCCAGCTACACCTATAGCGATTCTGTTACCCAAGAAACCTTTCAAGGAAGTTCTGCCCCAGTTAGTACCAGCGTTGATCGCTTAGTTGATCCCTTTGGGCGTATCCGTGGCTGTGCTGGAGAGACGCTGAGCAGCTACGACGGTTTCAGCCTGGGAATTTATGAAACGAATCCTGGCGATCCCACAGGTGCAAGCTTAAACGGTTTGGTATCGCTAACCAAAACTGAGCTGCCTGATATTGCCAACAACGGTATTCCTGCTGGTATTGCACCCAATAGCGAAAATAATAATCCTTTCTTTTTTACCGATAGTGATGAAGGAACCTACAATTTCCTTCTTGATCCCAAGCGTGGGCAGATAGATGTAGGTAAAGCTTACATTCTCGTCATTAGTCCGCCAGAGAATACAGGTTATAGCCAGCGTCGTATCCGCATCATCATTACTGCCCGCACCAACGATACTGTCTCTTATACTGCTACATCATTAGATGGTAAACCCATCAGTAGCACTGATAATCGCTCCTCTGTGAGTGAGACTATTAATATTCAAAATGCAGAAGGTGCAGGCTTAGTCTTAGCGCTGCTCGATGTTGATGTTGACATATGTCAGTCTCAAGGCGTTCAAATTATTAAAACAGGCGATCGCGCGGCAGCAGAGCCAGGAGACACCGTTATCTATCGGCTCTCGGTCAAGAATTTGGCGACTGCGGCGATCGACAATGTCGTGATTACAGATACTCTCCCCGCTGGGTTCAACTTCCGACCTGACTCAGTCCGCGCTGAAATTGCCAATCAACCAGTTGCAGTCCCAACGAAACAGAATGGCTCAACTGTTACCTTTCAGCCCAATGTTTCCTTACTGCCTCAAGCTGACAATCAAAGTGCGGTTCTCAACATTGCCTACGCCGCTGTTCTCACGCCTGATGCAGTCCGTGGTACGGGTCTCAACTCTGCCATTGTTAGTGGCGATCGCGTTGATAACCGCCAAGGTGTGAAAGATGGACCTGCCACTCATCGCCTCCGCATTCGTTCTGGTATTTTGTCCGATTGCGGTACCATCATTGGTCGTGTCTTTGTAGACAAAAACTTTGATGGCGAACAACAACGAGGTGAACCCGGTGTCCCTAACGCTGTCGTGTTTATGGATGATGGCAACCGCATCACCACCGACCCCAATGGCTTGTTCTCCGTATCTAATGTGATTTCTGGTTATCGTACTGGGGTACTAGACCTCACGAGCGTCTCCGGTTACACCTTTGCCTCCAATCTCTATGTCAAAGAACGCAATAGCCAATCTCGCCTAGTGCATCTACAACCAGGTGGCTTGGTCCGAATGAACTTCGCAGTGACCCCAGCTTCCAGCGAAACCAAAAACCAGTGAATATACTACTGCTCTCACAGGGATAAGTTAAAAGGCTGACAACAGTCCAGTAAAACAGCGCAAGTGTTTAGAAGGCTTAAATTTTATCTTAGGGATATCCAGTTTTTCCTACCGCACATAGCCGAGTTTCCTAGCCTGAAACACTCCTAGTTATCTGCCAGCTCTGTAGGAAATCTTTATTTCACAAACCTCTATCCGCTGTGAGCAAGAGATGACTACGAAGCCTACAGGTTCTAAAATTAACGCCCTAAAGCTTGGTTTGCTCGGAGCTATCACCGGAACTGTAGGTCTAAGTGGGTTTCCCTTAGCTGCCCAGGCAAGCACAGAATTTGAGGTCTCCTTTCCAGAGACATCTATACAGCCAGGTACTATTTCTTCAGGCAATGAAGCACTTCACCCTCTAATCTTCTCACCTCAATTATCAGACAACTTAATTACGGCTCAAGCGATCGCTCCTGTTACAACGACTCCTGATGCCAAGTTAGAGGCTACGGCTACTGAGACTGCTCCACCTTTGCCAGCGACCACGACTCCCAGCGCCGAAGCATCACCAGTTCCAGAAAATACTACCGCTTCTACAGAGAGCAACAACCAAACTCAGCCAGCTATTAAAACTACTCCTGGAAGCATTCCGGCTGATGTCGCCCCTGCGGTTACACCTACCCCTGCTGCAACGCCTGAGAATACCAGCCCTGTTGCTCCTACAGAAGTCAAGATTCTCACGCCTACTACCAACACAGTTCTAGATATCCCTGCGACGACAGTAATTCTACAATTTGTGGAAGGCACACAGGTACAACTACAAACAAATGGAGCTACTGTTAGCACCACCTCAATTGGTCGTACAGAAACAGATACCAAAACTCGTATCATCACCCAAATTTGGTATGGTGTGCCCTTGAAAGAGGGAGACAATACCATCACTGCTCAGCCTACCACCAATGGAGTTGCTGGCACTCCCGTAGCGATTCAGGTACAAGTTCGGGGTAGCGCCACCCAACTGAGTATACAAACGGTTGAAACTCGTATTCCTGCGGATAGCCGTTCTACCGCTACAGTGCAAGGACAATTACTGGATGGCAAAGGCAACCGTTCCAATCGAGATGCGATCGTTACCTTAAGTACAAGCGCCGGAGAATTCGTTGGTGCCGATGCTAAAACCGATGAACCTGGGTTTCAAGTACAAGCTCGCCAGGGCCAGTTTACAGCCAACTTACGCTCTAGCTTGCAAGCTCAAACAGTAACAGTCCGCGCCAATATTGGTGAGTTAGAAGCTTTCACTCAACTTCAATTTGAAACTAACCTCCGCCCCTCTATCGCAACTGGCGTAATTGATGTGCGGTTGGGCAGACGAGGCAGCGACTACTACGGCAGCTTCCGCGATTATCTTCCTCTAGATGGCGACAACTCTACAGAGCTAGATGTGCGTGGGTCTGTCTTCGCCACTGGCAAAGTAGGCGATTGGCTCTTTACGGGAGCCTACAACAGCGATCGCAACCTCAACCAAACCTGCGATGCTAACAGCCGCCTATACCGAGATACACAGTTTTGTGAGCAGAACTATCCTGTATATGGTGATAGCTCTCGTGTTGATAACCTCACGCCTTCTAAAGATAGCCTGTACTTGCGGGTTGAGCGCTCCGCTAAAATTGCGGGTGCCGCTCCCGACTATGCCATGTGGGGTGACTATAACACCAACGAGTTTTCTACCAAATCTCAACAATTTACTGCGTTCACTCGCCAACTGCATGGCTTCAAAGCCAACTACAACATCGGTGATCTGCAAGTAACTGGCTTCTACGGCAACAACGTCGAAGGCTTCCAAAGAGATACGATCGCACCCGATGGCACCAGTGGCTACTACTTCCTCTCTCGTCGCTTGTTGGTCCCAGGTAGTGAAAATGTCTTTATTGAGCTAGAAGAACTGAATCGTCCTGGCACAGTGCTCGATCGCCAGTCTCTCAACCGAGGCCCTGACTACGACATCGACTACGATCGCGGTTCTGTCATTTTCCGCAAACCCATCCTCCGGACTGATATTAGTGACGAAGGTGAGGTATTGGTTCGTCGGATTGTCGTTACTTACCAGTATGAAGGTCAAGGTACCAGTAACATCTACGGTGGCCGAGTTCAATATCATCTAGACCGTACCCTCAATCATGAAAGCTGGCTCGGTGCAACTTATCTCAAAGAGAACCAAGGAATCAGGGATTTTGAACTCTACGGAGCAGATGCCCTCATCAATCTAGGTTCTAAGGGACAACTAATTGCAGAATACGCTCATTCTAAACACGACTCTGAAGTGATGGGCAAGGTGAGCGGTTCAGCTTACCGTTTAGAAGCTCAGGGAGAAATCGCTAAAGGCATTCAAGGCCGAGCTTATTACCGAGCAGCTGACCCAGGATTCGCTAATGATGCCACGATTAGCTTTGTCCCTGGTCAAACTCGCTACGGCGCTCAGGTTACAGGCAAGCTCTCCGATACCACCAACCTCCGGGCACAGTACGACCATGAAGATAACTATGGCGTTGCGCCCCGTTCCCTCGATACCTTAGAAGATTTGTTTGCGCCTCGTTCTACCGCCATTCCTGGTAGCCAGGTGGATAATTCTCTCACCACAATCTCAGCTGGCATTCAACAGAAAATTGGCAAATCTGATCTCACAGTAGATTGGATTCACCGCGATCGCGAAGATCGTCTCTATCCTGATCTCAGCGGCACTTCTGATCAGTTGCGTTCTCGCGTGACGGTTCCTATCGCCAGTAACCTCACTTTCCTAGCCCAAAACGAGATGACTCTTTCAGGCAAGGTAGATAGCGTCTACAACGATCGCACCCTTGTCGGTCTGGATTGGAAGCCGATGCCTGGAGTCGATGTGCGTCTGGCTCAGCAATTCTTTACTCGGGGTCAATATGCTGGAAATTCCATTACCAGCTTGGATGTCAACAGTTCTTACAAGCTCGGTTCTGACACCACCTTGACCGGACGTTATTCTTTGCTAGGTGGCGCTGACGGCATGAAGATGCAGGGCGCAGTGGGCCTCAACCAGCGCTGGAACATTGCTCCAGGTCTCCGCATGGATCTAGCTTATGAGCATGTGTTTGGTAACTACTCGCGTCGCACGGCTGCGGGCTCTCAGTTCCTTCAGCCCTTTGCATCAGGCCAGAGTGCTTCTTCTCTAGCATTGGCTTCTGGAGATAGCTACAGTGTTGGTTTAGAATACACTGACAATCCTAAGTTCCAAGCGAGTGCTCGTTACGAACACCGCTCCTCCTCTGAAGGCAGCAATACTGTAATTTCTGCGGCTGCCACAGGCAAGATCACTCCTTCTCTCACCGCTTTAGTTCGCTACCACCAAGCGAGTGCTGCTAACCAAAAGTTATCTGATTTGGGAGATACCAAAGATCTAAAAATCGGTTTGGCTTACCGTGATATTCATAGCGATAAATTCAATGCGCTGTTGCGCTATGAGTATCGCCAGAATCCTTCCATAATTCCAGATTCTCTCTTGCTAGGCAATGGCACTGGTTCT
Organism: Trichocoleus desertorum AS-A10; assembly: GCF_039962155.1. Classification (NCBI taxonomy): domain Bacteria; kingdom Bacillati; phylum Cyanobacteriota; class Cyanophyceae; order Leptolyngbyales; family Trichocoleusaceae; genus Trichocoleus; species Trichocoleus desertorum. The sequence continues at coordinate 88,161 of NZ_JAMPKN010000015.1, forward strand.
GAGGAGCATCTCCTCGCAGCAGAAGCGATCTACGCACCGAACTGGCGCTGGGAGTTCTATGGAAAATATGCGTTTCGTCATAGCTCCACCTATTTGGCTAAAGATTTAGTGGGTACTAGCAGTGTCTCCCTCGCCCAGCTCCGAGCCACCTACCGTTTAGGCTACAGCTGGGATGTGGTTGGAGAAGCTCGCTGGATCAATCAACCCAACACAGGCTATAGCGAAACTGGATTCAACATTGAGGCAGGCTACTATATGACTCCCAACTTGCGCCTAGCAGCAGGATATGGATTTGGCCGTGCTAGCGATCGCGATTTCAGTGGTTCTCGCTCAGTGGATGGTCCTTACCTCGGCCTCACAGTGAAACTGAATGAATTGTTTGATGGTTTTGGTTTACAGAAAGCACCTCAGCCTCAGCAACAGCCCCAAACTAAGCCAGTTGCCTCACATTCTTCTAGTCATTTAGCGCATACAACTGCAACCTCGGAAACAACATCTACAACATCCGAATTAGTTCCGGCTGCATCTGCAACTGTTAGCGGTAGTGGGGAATGATAAAGCTATGAAACTTCAACGCTTTCCTAATCTCAAGCTCCTGGCTTCTGCTGCGCTGGCCCTAGCGGGTGCCACTTTAGGGATTGCTAATCCAGCGATCGCCGCTCCTCAACTCACTATCACTCCAATTACCTGGAACGTAATTGGGCTAGATAGCGTTGCCTCTCAAATGCTCGGCGGAGCAGGCCCTGATCAGTTTCTAGAAGGAGCGCGCGTTTGTAATGTCGGTGATGCTACTGCAACCAATGTCACAGCTTCCTTTGTAAAAACTGGAGGCAGTAGCTATATCAGCTTAGTAGGAGCTAGTACACTCTCTATCCCTTCGCTACCCGCAGGCCCTACGTCCCATCCTCCAGGGAATACAGGCCCCACGCCCAGTAACTGCTCTGACTTCTATTTCAACGTAAAAATTGCTCGTGATAGAGCATCCTATTCTACCCTTGCTAACGCTAGCACCAGGCAGCAGTTTTATATTTCGGCCACTGGCACGGGGTTAGGAACTATCACGACACCTCAAAACCGAGAATTGTATGTTGAGAAGCTCGTTTCTCAATCACGAAACGCAGTTGATAGCATTTCTGGCCCCAGCACCGTCTTTGTAGGAGACATTGTTCAATATACAGTCAAGGGACACACAGCTCCTGGTGGTTACGAACAGCTGTCATTCCTACCTGTTTTACCTGGCTTTTTTCAGCTACTTTCTGTTTCTACAACCTACTCATCTCCGTCTGGCTCAACCAATAACGTTGTCTATGCCGATGCTTGCGGTTGGGAAAACAATCCCAGTAGTACTTATTATCACAACAACCTAACCTGTAATAACCCAGCCATTCCCAGTGGATATGTGGGTGAGAAAGTAGGTGATAACGTCACAACCGTTTATACAATTAAAATTTTATCAGCGGGTAGCGGCGCATTAACTAACATTATTTATGACTTCTCTGGAAGTAGTTACCACTACAATGCTGACGTTGGTACAGGCGCAAACTTATTTGCTGTGACTGCCTTTGCACCTTCGACTGGCATTGACTTGATGGTTCAGAAGACCCGTGTTGGCACTTTTGCCAATGGTATTAACGGGCAATACACACTGAACGTCTCAAACGCAGGGACACTCTCTACTACTGGAACCATCACCGTTACAGATGTACTGCCTGCATCTCTAGACTATGTTTCTGCGACTGGCAATGGTTGGACTTGTAACTATGTCTTAGCCAGTCGAACATTAACTTGTAGCAGTTCTGGTCCTTTAGCTCCTAAAACAAATAGCAACATTACGTTAACCGTTAAGCCGAATACAACAGGCACAATTTCTAACACTGCTACAGTGGCCACAGCCAATGATACGGTTGCTAGTAACAACACATCTAATGACACAACAACCGTTAATGCGCCTGTTAACTTGGCTGTTACTAAAACGGTTGGGCTAGCGAGTAGCCCTGGCACCCCGATTACCAGTGCTAGCCCTAATAGCAATATCACCTACACAGTCAAAGTTACCAATAATAGTGGTTTTGATATTACAGGAGCAAAACTCAGCGACATTGTTGACCCAGCCGTTACTGTTTCGACTACTTCGGCACCTGTTTGTAACCCCAGTGGAGGTAGTACTTGTACCTTAACTACAACAGGTAATGACGTTAGCGCGCTTCTCAACTTAAAAAGCGGTGGTAATGCCACTATTACTATTACTGGAACTGTGGCATCCTCAGCAACTGGCACTATTCCTAATACAGCTCAGGTTGCTCCACCTGCTGGATACGTGGATCAAAATCTTACAGATAACGCAGCATCCGCAGATGTGAACGTCAACGCTTCGGATTTAACGATCACCAAAACTCACACTGACAAATTTCTGTTAAACCAAAACAGCAGCTTTCTACTCACTGTTAAAAACATTGGCTTTGCAGCTACATCGGGCACCATCACGGTCACCGATCAGTTACCTACAGGTTTAACTTATCAATCAGCGGCAGGGGCAGGTTGGACTTGTTCTTTTAATGCCACGAACACTACAGTGACTTGTACCACTAGCAACGTTATTGCTGCTAGCAGCTCTGCTAACCCCATTACCATTACAGTTCGGCGAGATTCATCCGCAGCTACTACCAACACAGCTACTGTTTCCGGAGGTGGAGATAAAAATAACACCAATGATTTTGGTAGTGATGCGATCGCTGGTGTTTCTCAACTACGCTTAGTCAAGCGAATTACCGCAATCAATACTACGAATAGAACAGGTTTCGTAGACGGCATGGGTACAACCGATGACAACGCTACGAACTGGCCTTCCCCAACCAGTACCTCTTTGGCTGGGGTGATTAATGGAGGTGCTGTACGGTCTGGAGATGTAGTAGAGTACACCATTTACTTCCTCTCTGATGGTGGAGCGGATGCCCAAAACGTAGTGTTATGTGATCTTGTGCCTCTGAATCAAACTTTGGTGGCAAATGCCTATAGCACTGTAGCGGCAGCCCCAGGCGGAACAGCGGGCGCAACTCGTAGTATTGCGACTTCTGTTAATGGTGCTCAAGTTTCTTACACCGATTTGGTTGATGGAGATGCAGGTGGTTTCTATGTAGTTGGTGCATCAGTCCCCGTTCCAATAGGTGGGACTAGCCCTCAACCCTGTCCTGCTGCAAATACTAGTGCTAATGGTAATGGGGCAGTTGTGGTTAACCTTGGCACCCTCTTAAGAGCAACCGCTTCAGGCACACCTGCAAGCTCTTATGGCTTTGTGCGCTTTAAAGCGAAGGTGAACTAAGCTTAGTTTGAGCGGCTTGAACAGTCACTGGCTGAAGAAAGTGACTAAATCTCGGTTTAAGTTTTTTTACCAGTTATTAGATAAGTCTGCATGGACCCTTTGCCTTTAACCTCAATGATGTCCCGCTTCTCAAAAGTATAGTGAGTTTTTAAGTGATGGTATGCGGCTTCAGTCACTTGCACTCTACCAGGTAGGCCGTGAGACTCCATGCGGCTCGCTATGTTGACGGTATCTCCCCACAGATCATAGGAGAACTTTTTGGTGCCGATCACACCTGCTATCACAGGGCCAGTATTGATGCCAACACATAGGTTGAGATTCGTTCCATGCTTAGCATTGAATTGTGCGATCGCACTCAACATATCCAGTCCCATCTCTGCGATCGCCTCTACATGATGATCAGAAGGGATAGGTAATCCTCCAGCCACCATGTAGGCATCGCCAATCGTTTTAATTTTTTCTAACCCATGTTTTTCGGTGAGTTGGTCAAAAGCAGAAAAAATTTCATTTAGGTAACTAACCAATGCTGTCGGGGTGATTTCGCTAGCCCATTGGGTAAAGTTGACTAGATCGGCAAAGAGGATCGTGACTTCCTCGAAACTATCGGCGATTGTATCTTCTTGGAGTTTGAGGCGTTTGGCAATCGGGCCAGGTAGCGTGTTAGAGAGGAGACGGTCTGCTTGCTCTTGCTGATAGCGCAAAGCTTCTTCCATCACTCGCCGTATTGTGATGTCATGGATAAAAGCAGATAAACCTTCATAGGATGGAAACGCCCGAACTTCAATCCAACGACCTAGGGGAGCATAAAACTCTTCGAAATTAACGCTAACCTGCTGAGTTACCGCGTTGTGAAACTCCTCATCGAACTTCGAACCTGCTAAGTCACTTAAAACGTCCCAAATGACTTTTCCTAGCAACTCTTCGGGTGATTTCTGGAGGATTTGACCCGCTTTTTGGTTGACAAAGGTGAAACGCCACTGACGGTCTAAGGCCCAAAAACCATCCGTCATGCCTTCTAGAAGGTCTACGACTTGCTGATCTGAGGCTCTCAATTGGGCTTCAGCTTGCTGATACCGATTAATTTGGCGCTCTAGCTTTTCAATCTGTAACCGCAGTTCCATTTGGGCAATCACCTGCCGACCTAGCACCTGCAACGCCTTTCGTTGCTCTGGGGTGAGATTGCGGGGAATGCGATCGAGCACACAAAGAGTCCCTAATGGAAAACCATCTGGCGTAACGAGAGCCGTTCCTGCGTAAAAGCGAATACTGGGGTCGTTGGTGACGAGTGGGTTCTCGGCAAAGCGCTCGTCTTCTAGCATGTTGGGGATCACAAACAAGTCATCGGGTTTAGCGATCGCATGGGCGCAAAAGGCTTGCTCTCTCGGAACTTCTACAGCATCTATGCCTACTTTGGACTTAAACCACTGCCGATGCGAGTCTGTTAAGCTAACCAACGAAATTGGGCTACCACAGATTTGGGCCGCCAACTCTGTTAGCTCATCGAATGCCTCCTCTGGCATGCTATCCAAGATGTTGTATTGCTTTAGAGCTTCTAGACGCTCGGCTTCATTGCTAGGGATGGGAGGAGCAGGCACAGCAGGCTTTGGGGAGATAGGTTGAGGCGATCGCTGTGGTTTTTTGTGTTTGCTCACGCTGAAGCGATGGATTATGCGTACCACCCATTTCACTAGCGCAGTGCCCCATTGATTCATGCGACTTAATCGAGCCATCTCAACTGAGGTTATCTCCTAGCCTAGTTTAAAGGTGAAATGAGAGCTGACTCTGACTGTAACGTGAAAGCCGTAATCCTACCATGACTCATTAATTCCCAAAATCTGCCATCTCAGAGTCACATCAAGGCTAAATTGTTAGATTAAGCTTAAATAATTTGCGTTTACACCGAGTCCAACCAAAATCCGGCGAAAGTGAGAGGGTTTTTAACGTACTGTTACACAAGCTAGTAAGAGTAAAACGATGTTCATGTGCAAACGTTATGGCTCCTACAGCATTAGTTACAGGTAGCTCTGAAGGAATTGGTAAAGCGACAGCCCTGCTTTTAGCCCGCCAAGGTTATGACTTAGTCCTAGCAGCACGTCATAGCGACCGACTCGAAGCGGCGGCCAGTGAGGTGCGATCGCTGGGGCGAGATGTATTACCTGTAGTAACGGATATGAGAGACCCAGTTCAGGTAAACACACTAGTTGAAAAGACTCTGGAGCACTATGGGCATCTCGATGTCCTCGTTAATAATGCTGGAATATATCTCTCTGGCCCGATCGAAGCCTTCTCTTTAGAGGACTGGCACCAAGCGATCGACCTCAACTTGTGGGGCTATATCTATACTATTCAGGCTCTACTCCCACACTTCCTTCAGCGCGGCACTGGCACCATCGTCAATGTTAGTTCCATTGGCGGTAAAGTATCAGTTCCTTATTTAACTCCTTATTGCACGACCAAATTTGCTGTAACTGGTTTGACGGAGTCTTTGCATTCGGAGCTATCTCCTAAAGGCATCCATGTTGCGGGTATTTATCCTAACGTGATCAACAGTGACTTTATGCAGCGGGCTATCTTCCGGGGGAAAGATGAGCAAGATCGGCAGGCTCGTCAAGAACAGCTCGAACAAGTCCTTAAGGTGCCTGTTGTCGAGAAGCCAGAAGATGTAGCTCAGGCAATTTGGGACGCGATCGCCCATAAAAAAGCTGAGGTAATTGTCGGTTCTGCAAATATGTCAATTGCAGCGAGCCGCCTCTTCCCCAGCTTAATGCAGTGGATTTTTAGAAAAACATTTCAGTTAAAAGACCAAACCTAAGCGATCGCTAGGGAGACCAAAAGTGAGATCCAAAGTATAGGGCGATCGTTTGGCCTGATTGCCCACATATTACTCAGGCTAGTTTCTGAGACTAGCTCTGTGTAGCTAATGCGAACGATTAAACATCTCACTTCTCTACGGTGGGGTGTTTAATCAAACCCAAGTAAATTACCTGTAATTTACCTAGGCAATATATGTTGGCGTGGACCAATCCCAGGGTTAATCATAGCTGCGAGTTCTGCCTCTGAAAGTTGCTCAATTGCCGTATTGAGATCCTCTAGAGTAAATTGATAACCACTTTGGGCCGCAATCTCAATGAAGGTTTGCGGATTAGAAGTTGCTTTCAGCTTGTTCTGTAGGGCTTGGTCTTGTGTAGCCGCTTTAAAGAATTGGGCAGCACCTTGTGTCATGATGTCAGATCCTCTTATAACAGAGTCGAGCGCTGTAGCTAAACGAACTAGCGCTGGGAAACAGCATCACGGTCAGCAGTTAGAAGGTATTTTGGCAATACTCTGCAAAAACAGTCTAAAGCAGTAAGAATCTACATTTGGGACTGGAGGAGCGCAGAGTATTGGGGCGTGAATAACAGAATAGAAACTGCTCACTCTGACACTGTCTGAGAAACTTCGACGTGGGAGTTTCTTATCTCTCAGCTTAGAAGAAGAAACAAAAACCGGATCAATTCGACAGCAAAGTTTACTTCATTGCAAACTGAAAACCACAACTTGCTCTTCTTCAGGAGGTTGCAGTGTTTTAGCAGGAATTTAGCTTCACTTGACTAAGATGATATGCTGATAATGTATAAACAATATTCGAGCTTGTAAATGCTTTTCATAGATTTTTCTCTATAAGAGCAACACCACCCGTCTAGGAGTAGTACCTGTGAGACAAATTACGCTGCACCAACTCCAAGTTTTTGAAGCGGCGGCTCGCCATTGTAGTTTCACTCGTGCTGCTGAGGAACTTTTTCTGACTCAGCCTACGATCTCCATGCAGGTCAAGCAGCTTTCTCAAGCGATCGGATTGCCGTTATTTGAGCAGGTTGGCAAGCGGCTTTTCTTGACGGATGCTGGGCAAACCCTCCTCGTCACCTGCCGAGAAATTTTTGAACGTCTGTCTATGTTAGAAATGACTGTAGCAGACATGAAAGGGCTAAAGCAGGGCCAACTGCGGCTCGCAGTTATTACAACTGCTAAGTACGTTGTACCGCGATTGTTAGGCCCATTTTGCCAACGATATCCCGGCATTGATGTTTCATTGAAGGTGACCAATCACGAACGGGTAATGGAGCGGATGGCAGCCAACTTGGATGATCTCTATATTGTGAGTCAGCCGCCAGAGCATCTTGACATTCAATCTCATGCCTTTGTAGAAAATCCTTTAGTGGTTTTGGCTCCTCCTAATCATCCCTTAGCTGACGCTAAACATATCTCCCTAGAACAGCTAGCCGGAGAACCGTTTATTATGCGGGAACCTGGGTCCGGAACTAGGAAAGTGGTGCAGGAACTATTCGATCGCTATGAAATCCCTATTAAAGTTAAGCTCGAAATTGGTAGTAATGAAGCCATTAAGCAGGCGATCGCAGGAGGTCTAGGCATCTCTGTGCTTTCACTTCATAGCTTAAATTTAGAAGGAAATAACGGTCAATTCAGTATTTTAAACGTTGAGCATTTCCCGATCTTGCGACACTGGTATGTGGTTCATCCCAGCGGCAAGCAACTCTCTGTGGTAGCTCGAACTTTCTTTGACTATTTACAAGCGGAAGGTAGGCAAATTGCTGACCTCAAGAATGCTTTAGAATGGTCGGCTGAGCTGGCTCATTTCGCTCAGTAGATTATGGCAGTAGGCTATCTACTGTCTCACTATTACTGACTGAAATATGCGATCGCTCCGTCATTGGCTACGAGCTATAGCCCAGATCAGCAGTAAGTGAGCTGGGTAGAAAGTATAAAACCAACGCACTGTCGGTCCTTTTTGTTGGTTTGTAATCAGCAGCAACAACGGAGTCACAACAGCAGGCAGTTGAAACAAGCCGAAGTTGCTCGATGCGATCGCCAAAAAGAGATGTAATCCCAGCCAAATCCCCCACCAGTAATAACTAGAGCGAAACTGGGATAACAGCCCAATGATCGCAAGCCCGTAAGCACCATATTCAAACTTCAGCAATTCTGCCGCCACCATGCTCGCCGCCCAAATCCAATAACGTTGCTCTGGATAGCGACGACCCAACCGCAACATAGCTACCCCCAACATCAACGTAAATAGAATATTGAGGAATTCACCCTGCAAAGCCACCACATACAATGGCTGACTAACAATGCCTAACAAAAGCAGCCTGATAAGATAGCGCTCAATGTTACGGGTATGCTGTTCTCCCTGGGTCAACAGCCACGCAAATAAAGGAAAACTGAGACGACCCACCACCCGGAATGCTAGGACATTGGGAAAGAAAACTACTCCTACATGATCGATCACCATGAAGATTGCAGCCAAAAGCTTGATATGGAAGTTATTGAGCTGCAATTGCATAGGTAGAGTTTTTTGTGAACACTATTTGCAGTCTAGCTGTTAGTTATCTGAGCGAGCGAGGTTGCCAACCGTACCAGTGGCGGAGGGTGAGCCAAACGACCGACAGTAGTCCTGCCAAACTTAGCGTCAGACCTGTAAAAGGAACCAGTAAGCCAAACACAGGGAGAATGGCTCCGCTAATGGTGGCGATCGCGGCAGCAATAGCAGCACGCTGGTTTCTGCCCAAGCCCCAAGCCAAAATCAGCATTACGGGGGCTAGGATTGCCCAAGCAAAAGGAGCAGGGATGATGCGGCTGAGGTAGGTTAAGGTCAAGAGACTGGCAAAGAAAATTCCAGAGGCGATCGCCACATCTCGCAATCTCAATGGCACCGAGAGATAGAGCACCAAGAGCCACCAGAGGAGTAAAGCAGGAGCCAGGAGCAGCAGGCGAGGCAACACACCTGTATTGCGGACTGGAGCGGTGGCGGTAAAGACACCAAAGGGATTCAACACCGAAACATTATCGGCAAACTCCCAGGTGAAGCGAGTCCCACGCCCTTCCGGTTGCATTTTGGTAGGCACAATACCACTGGCAAACTGTGCACCGGGGAAATTGGCTAGCGCCGTTAACCGGAAATTGGAGAGCAACTGCGAGCCTGCGTTGTAGACCCAGCGTGGACCACCTGATGCTTGGTAAGTAATACGAAACTGAGCCGTCTCACCCGCACCCAAGCGTAAGGGGAAGCTATAGTTACTTTGCTGAGAAGACTGTAAACGCTGACCATTTCGCTCTACCCGGTAGTCTTGCAGGAGGGTGTAGCCCGCAGGTGGTTGAGTCTCAAAGAAAAACTCATCAGCAGTTTCTAAAGTATTGACCACTTCATAGTTGCCATCAAAGCCAACCTGATAAAGGAGACGGTTGTTGGCGGGGTCAGTAGTTTGCTGTAGCGTGACATCTACCTGAGTGCGCTTGGGCGTGAGAAAGCGGCTGACTTCTTGAGTGCGTTTCTCCTCCACCACTTGCCCGTTGATCACCGTGGTGGTTGTATAAGGTTCCGCCATGGTATATCGCAATTGCGGAGCGGTATGTTCCAGGCGTTCTCCCGCGACATTGCTGGCGATCGCAGCAATCCGAGCTTGCTCCCAGTGGTGATAACGATTAGCTAGGGTAGAACAGAGAAAAAAGCCACTCACCGTGATTAACAAGATTAAGGTGGCATGTTGTACGGTTCGCAGTAGGAGGCCGTACTGAGTCACCCAAGTTTCTGTCCAGAGAATTTTGGTGCGGCGACCCAAGGAGAAATTGAGCAGCGCGATCGCCACTCCCAAAAGACCTGTGAGGACAACAAATAGCAGAAACAACTTCATTCCCTGCTCCCCGAACTGGATCAACTCCTGGGGATGGGTGAGGTCAGGGAGAGAGGGGATTCCCTGAGGGGTTGGATTCATAGTGGTTAAAGCTGAAGAGAGAGATGGCTCCCTAGACTACAGATTGCTACATTTAGATTCCGCGATCAGCAAACTCTTCAAATAATGAAACCTAACGCGGTTTGGTTCGAGTCCAACCAGACCTTAGACTTGAGAATATGCCTTGCTTGATGCGCTGAATAACTTTAGAACCGACAATGACATTAACACTTTCCATCAACGACGCTCAGCGGTTGCCACTCGCTCCCCTAGCCGCTCCTACCCGCTTGCTGTTGGGTCCTGGTCCCTCCAATGCTCACCCGGATGTGCTGGCCGCCATGAGCCAAACGCCAGTGGGCCACCTCGATCCAGCTTTTCTGCAATTGATGGACGAGATTCAAGCGCAGTTGCGCTACGTCTGGCAAACGGAAAACCAACTAACGATCGCGGTTAGTGGCACAGGAACAGCGGCAATGGAAGCCACCCTCGCCAATACGGTCGAGCCAGGGGATGTGGTGCTGGTGGGTGTTGCAGGTTACTTTGGCAACCGCTTGGTCGATATGGCTGGACGCTACGGTGCTGATGTTCGCAGCATCACCAAGCCTTGGGGCCAAGTGTTCTCCTTGGAAGAACTCCGTACTGCTCTAGAAACTCACCGTCCTGCAATTCTGGCTTTGGTGCATGCCGAAACTTCTACCGGAGCACGACAACCGCTAGAAGGAGTGGGTGATTTGTGCCGCGAGTTCGACTGTCTATTGCTGCTCGACACCGTCACCAGTCTGGGTGGTGTGCCCATCTTCCTAGATGAGTGGAAAGTGGACTTGGCGTATAGTTGCAGCCAAAAAGGTTTGGGTTGCTCTCCTGGGGCTTCTCCTTTCACGATGGGACCACGGGCGATCGCGAAGATGCAGCAGCGTAAAACCAAGGTGGCGAACTGGTATCTGGATATGAACCTGCTGGGCAAATATTGGGGTAGCGATCGCGTGTATCACCACACCGCACCGATCAACCTCTACTATGGCCTGCGGGAAGCACTGCGCCTAATTGGTGAGGAAGGATTGGCAAACTGCTGGCAGCGCCACCAAAAGAACGTGGAATACCTCTGGCAAAGCTTAGAAGAGATCGGCCTGACTCCCCACGTCGAGCGCGAGTTCCGCCTCCCCACCCTAACTACGGTGCGGATTCCAGAAGGCGTAGACGGCAGAGCGATCGCTCGTCAACTCCTGAATGAGCACAATATCGAAGTTGGTGGTGGTTTAGGTGAACTGGCAGGCAAGGTGTGGCGCGTGGGTCTGATGGGCTACAACAGCCGTCCTGAAAGCGTCGATCGCCTCGTCGCAGCGCTGAAGCAGGTGCTACCTAAACAGTAAACTCCTGTCGGCTATAACTTCTCAATAAGTAGCTGTAGGGCATCTCTTATGGGTGCCCTAATTCTTAGGGAGCGTATATCCGTCATTTCCAGGAAATAAGTTGGATCTAGTGGACCTCCCTAAATCTCATTTCTATCTCAGACAAGAATCTGTAATGAATGCAACTTCAGTAGGAATCAGGTTTAGTCATCACTGTCACCTGCCCTAAGCTAGGACAAACTCTACGAGCAGGAGTTACAGCCATGACTGAACCAATTGTCCCCTCCAGAATCAGCAAAAAATCTTTAAGCTTTGCAGACTATTGTTCCTTAACTTTTTCAGGAATCATCTGTTTAATCAACATATTTTTTGTATATAAGGTTTTTCCTTTTTGGGGAATCTATGAACCCGTTGTTGGTGTCAGTTTTGCATTTACGCTTCTTTTTCTACTGGCACCCCTAATCCTGATCGATATTCTGACAATAGCAAGACTACGTTGGAGGGTTAGAGCCAGAAAAACTCCAGAGAGCAAAAAGCCTTATAGAATTATGATCCTTATGATATCGGCTTGCACAGCCTTTGTGTTTGTAGGAAATTTTCATAATATGAGTATGTCTTCCCCTAAAAATAATTTTAATCAGTTTATTAGGCAAAGGGAATATATTGTTAAATCAGTAAAATCCGGAGAACTAAAAGGCAATAGAAATTGTTTCCAATTTGAATCCCAATTTCCTAGAGAGCCAATTAATTGCATGGAAATAATTGAGCTACCCGATGCTTATGCAGGATTGTCCAGAAGTGGCAAGATTGAGCTTTTGAAGGAAGCAAACTCAATAAAGATTGTTTTTACCCATAGTACCTACGGTTTTGGGGACGGAAGAGCGACTTTTGTTTATTTTGAATCCGAAAAGGGTCAATCAAGTCTTCCTAATTCACGGGCTACACAACTGCGATCCAACTGGTTTTTGGCATCTTGAAACTTCAGTTAATAGGGCTGCTCAAGCAAGTGATAAACGAGAGCTACAATCGCTGATGTTACATCCCTCGGTTCAACTTCCTCTTCAAGGCAAACGCATTTTGCTCACGGCTCCGCGTGGTTATGCGGCTCGGTTATCGCAAGCTTTGATTGCTGAAGGGGCATTGCCGATTTTGATGCCTGCGATCGAAACTTGCCATCTCTCGAACTTCACAGAGCTGTATGTAGCCTTTGAGTACATAGAACAGTATGACTGGATCGCCTTCACTAGCAGAAATGGCATTGAAGCATTTTTTGAGCAGATGCGATCGCTAGAGCTATCCTTTTCCCTGATCAAACATTGCAAAATCTGTGCGATTGGCAAAGATGCCGAGAAATTAAGCGAATTCGGCCTCAAAGCTGATCTGATACCTAAAGAACCGAGTCCCCAAGGCATCATTGCCGAACTAGCCAAGATACCTGATATTGCAGACCAAGTTGTTTTAGTGCCAGTGCCAGAAGTTGTGGGTGTGCCAGAACCTGATGTCGTCCCCAACTTTGTCGCCAACTTGCAACAGCTAGGGATGATTGTGCATCGCGTCCCCACCTACCAGACTCGCAACGTTGATAAAGCCCTGTATACAGTCGAGTTAGCGCTACTCAAACAAGGCCAGATCGACGCGATCGCCTTTAGCAGCACCGCTGAAGTTAGCAGTTTTTTACAAATGGTGGAGTCCGAGGCAGATTGCCAAAATTGTGCGATTGCTTGCTTTGGGCCTTACACCGCCGCTAATGCCGAGAAGCTGGGACTGTCGGTACAGATTGTGGCGGCAGACTTCAGCTCCTTTGCTGGGTTTGCTGAAGCGATCGCTAGATTTTTTGTTGATCAAGCCCCAGAAAAGTTCAGTAAGAGCTAGGTTAAGCCAGCACTACTGCTTGCCATAAGCTAATAAAAGCTATGTAGCAGGAGTCGCGTTGATGGCTGGACCCATTATTCCACCCAGGCAGTACCACAAAAACCTCGGTCGCTGGTTACTGAACGACAATCGATCGGGGAAGGAAGGCCGACATTCTAGACACCCTTGGTGGCAAGTCATGTGCCTGACTGGGGTTGATTACTTCTCCACCTTGGGGTACCAGCCCGGTATTGCTGCCCTAGCAGCAGGGTCGCTCTCTCCGTTAGCCACCTTAATTTTGGTGTTGCTAACTCTATTTGGCGCACTGCCCATTTATCGTCGGGTCGCAGCCACGAGTCCTCACGGAGAGGGGTCGATTGCCATGCTAGAGCATTTGCTTTCTTGGTGGCAGGGCAAGCTGTTTGTGCTTTGCCTTCTGGGGTTTGTGGCCACTGATTTCATTATTACGATGACGCTTTCGGCAGCGGATGCCACGGCTCATATTGTCGAAAATCCTCTGGTCCCACACTTTTTGCATGGGCAAGCAGTTGGGATTACTCTAGTCTTGATCGCTTTGTTAGGCGCTGTATTCCTCAAAGGATTTCAAGAAGCGATCGGACTGGCTGTTTTTTTAGTCGCTACCTATCTACTGCTGAATTTAGTCACCATTGGCGTTGGGGCATACCAAATTCTGCAAAACCCAGTGGTCATTACCAACTGGCAAACAGGTTTACTCGCCAACCACGGCAACCCTCTCGCCATGCTGGCAATCTCTGCACTACTGTTTCCCAAGTTAGCTTTAGGATTATCAGGGTTTGAGACGGGTGTAGCCGTTATGCCCCTAGTAAAAGGTAGCGGCAGTGACGCTGAGAATCATCCTAGAGGGCGGATTCGTAACACCCATAAACTGCTGACGACTGCTGCAGTGATTATGAGCTTCTTTTTGATTACGAGTAGCTTAGTGACTACGCTCTTAATCCCTGCGGCAGAATTTCAAGCGGGGGGCAAAGCGAATGGCCGAGCCCTAGCTTATCTCGCCCACTTCTACCTCGGCGACATCTTTGGTACTGTTTACGACCTCAGCACGATCGCGATTCTTTGGTTCGCTGGGTCATCGGCAATGGCAGGACTGCTCAATATTGTGCCGCGCTACTTGCCGCGCTATGGCATGGCTCCCGACTGGGCTAGGGCATCTCGACCCTTGGTACTGGTTTACACAGCGATCGCCTTTGTCGTCACCATTTTGTTTAAGGCAAACGTGGAGGCTCAGGGAGGCGCTTATGCGACGGGTGTATTGGTGTTGATGAGTTCGGCGGCTTTTGCCGTGACTTTGGCGGCTCATCGGCGGCGATCGCAACGAGGCAGAATCATCTTTGGTACTATCACATTTGTCTTCCTCTATACGACAATCGTTAACATCATTGAGCGCCCTGAAGGGATTCGGATTGCTGGCTTCTTTATTGGCACCATCATTGCCACTTCTTTGATCTCACGAGTTTGGCGCTCTACCGAGTTACGGGTCGAGAAGATTGTCATGGATGACGTCGCTCAGAGCTTTATTGCTCAGGAGAGCCAAGGAACGGTGAGGTTAATTGCCAATCGCCCGAATGAGAGCGATGTGCGTGAGTACTGCTTAAAAGAGCAGGAAGTGAGGGATGACAACCATATTCCGCCCACTGACTCAATTCTGTTTCTCGAAATTCAAGTCTCAGATGCCTCGGAATTTACAGAAACTATTTGGGTACGAGGTGTGCAAGTAGGCGACTACCGCATTCTGCAAGCGAAGGGAGCAGCAGTACCAAATACTATTGCCGCTATCCTTTTATATATCCGTGACCAAACTGGCAAGCTACCTCATGCCTACTTTGGCTGGGCGGAGGGCAATCCGATTCAATACTTGCTACGCTTCATTTTGTTTGGCGAAGGAGATATTGCTGTCGTGACTCGTGAAGTGCTGCGTAAGGCCGAAAAAGATCCAGAGCAGCGTCCTGGAATTCACGTGGGTGGTTAAGGATTAGTTGGGAGGTTCTATGCGACAACCCAATGATTTAGCATTTTATGACCTGAGCGCAGACCAGTGGTGGAGCGAAACAGCTAAGATTTATGCGCTCCACCATCTGAATGCCCCTCGCTTTGAATATTTCGATCGCCATGTGGTCAATTGGCAAGGGCTAACTGTTTTAGATGTAGGTTGTGGGGGTGGATTTTCTTCTGAGTTCTTAGCTAAACGAGGCGCGATCGTGTCAGGGATTGACCAGTCTCACAACTGTATTGCCAAAGCTCAGGAACATGCAGCTAAAAGCCAACTGGCGATCGCCTACCAACACGGCTATGCCGAAGCGCTCCCCTATGCTGATCATGCTTTTGATGTGGTCGTCTGTGTGGATGTGTTGGAACATGTGGCTGATCTCAACCAGACGAGCGCAGAAATTCATCGCGTGCTGAAACCCGGAGGTACCTTCTGTTTCGACACCATCAATCGCACTTTTAAGTCAAAGCTGATCATGATTTGGCTGCTAGAAAATATCTTGCGAGAGATTCCAGCAGGCATTCATGATTGGCGGAAATTTATCCCACCTCAAGAACTCACAACTTTGCTGCGATCGCACAGTTTTGAGGAGATCGAGATTAAGGGATTCAATATCTTTGGCGAAACAATGCTGGATAATCTAGCTGCCTATTGGCAATATCGCAAAACCCAGGGTTTCCAGATCAGCATCAATGAAGATACGTCGGTTATGTATATTGGCAAAGCGAAAAAGGCGATCGCTACTTAATTCAATCCTCAGTTGCGATCGTCTTTCAGCGCAAATATCTATATTTATTTGTCAATTCCAGACGAGCTTGGGCTAAGGCGCGAAGATGGACTGTATGTGGAGTTGAATGATGTCCCAGTTTAAAGTCCTGATTACGCGCCGCTTACCTACCACTTTAGAGAAGCTGGAAGCAATTGCGGAGATTGAAGTTTGGCCAGAGCGGCAACCACCCGCTTATGACGTGTTGCGAGAGAAGGTACAGGCGATTGACGGGTTGCTTTGTCTCCTGACCGATCAAATTGATCAAGCTTTGATCGCAGCCAATCCCGCTTTAAAAGTAATTAGCCAAATGGCGGTAGGTTTCGACAACATTGATATTGCTGCCGCCACCGCTCACAAAGTTCCCGTAGGCCATACCCCAGGAGTGCTAACCGATGCTACGGCAGATCTCACTTGGGCCTTGTTGATGGCAGCGGCGCGACGAGTGGTAGAGGGCGATCGCTTTACCCGCCAAGGGAAGTGGCAAACTTGGGAACCGGATTTGCTATTAGGGCCAAATGTTTCTGGTGCAACCTTAGGAATTGTGGGGTTTGGCCGGATTGGTCAAGCAATGGCCCGCCGAGCCAAAGGTTTCGAGATGCGGATTCTTTACACAGATCCTCATCGAGCTGCGCCTGAGCTAGAGCAAGATTTGGGAGCAGAATTCGTCTCCTTTGATCAACTTCTACAGGAAGCAGACTTTGTCACGATTCATACGGTGCTCTCGGCAGAGACGCATCATTTGTTTAGCGATCGCCAATTTGAGCAAATGCAGCGATCGGCAATTCTAATTAATACTGCCCGTGGGCCAATTGTCGATCCAGCAGCATTGTACCAAGCGCTGAGTGCAGAGCAGATTGCTGGGGCTGCCCTAGATGTCACCGACCCGGAGCCGATTCCTACCGATAGTCCTTTGTTGACGTTGGAGAACCTGATTATCACGCCGCATATTGGCAGCGCCAGTCGGCAAACTCGCAAACAAATGGCAGATATGGCGATCGCCAACCTGATAGCGGGTCTCAAGGGCGATCGCTTACCTCATTGTGTTAATCCTGAAGTGTATGGATAGCAGTTGCTTAGGAGCACTCCAAGGAATCGCGGGTATCTATTCCAGTGACAGGGTTGGTGCCACTAGCAGATTTGCACATTTCTAGCAGTTGATTGCGATCGAGCACCGCGAAGCTAAAATCAGCGCCTGTGATTTTGGCCCCCCGGAAATTGGTCTTTAGCAGCATGGCTGAAGTGAGCACTGCATCACTTAGGTCAACGCCCGAAAAGTCGCTGAGATAAGCAATCCCATTGCTAAAATCCGCCCCGTGAAAGTTAGCTTTCTTAGCGATAGAACCGTTAAAAACGGCTCCTTGCAAGTTAGCGTTGCTAAAATTGGCTTCTACCAGCTTGGCATTACTAAATTCTGCCTTTGCTAAATCTTGGCCAGAAAAGTCTTTAACGACAGATTTCACATCATCGTAAGCTCGAATGGCTGCTGAGCTAGCGGCTTGAGTCGGTAGCGGCACCGTTACCAGAGCCAGCAGACATATCAAAATTCCTAAAAGAGGCCGAAGTACACGCATGAGGAATCAAAGAATTTAGTTGCTTACCGTCACTAAACTTAACATTTGATATACTACGCGCGATCGCTTTGATCAGTTTTTCGGGCAGAAACAGAGCTAACTGGCATGATTAAGGTTTACGGGATTCCTAACTGCACCACTTGCAAAAAAGCTTTCAAGTGGTTGGATGAGCACAGCATCGACTACGAGTTCATCAATACAAAAGAGCATCCGCCAGATCAGGCTAGCATTCAGGTGTGGGTGAACCAGCTAGGCGCGAAGCCAATGCGTAACACCTCCGGTCAGTCCTACCGAGCCTTGGGTGAGGAGAAAAGCACTTGGACCGAGGAGCAATGGATTGAGGCTTTTAGCCAAGATGCCATGCTGCTAAAGCGACCTTTGTTTGTCAAAGATGAGGCAGCCGTATTAGTCGGTTTCAAAGATAAGGAGGAGGTGATTCGGGAAAAATTAGGGGTATAAAGCGATTGAAGAGAACCAGCGATCGCTACCAAAAACGACAGGGGCAAACATTCAAGCTATAGTTCAGGATCTTGTTTTAGACCCCACGGCTGAATGCTTACCCCTGTGCTAGCTGGGGTTGATTGACGGTTTACGCAGAAGCAGTTTGATCAGAATGCCCAGCAGCACCAGAATTTATGGAGAGCATGATGCGGGAAATACCAGTGAAGAGCACGCTAACTCCCACTAAGGTACCGATCAGCCAAGGTGCATTGAAGGGCCACTGGAACCAAATCATGACGCCGAGCAGTAGAGTCACGACGCCGTTGGTCAATACCCAAGTCCAGTTTTCTTGAGGGCGGAGGCGGAACGCCAAAATTAGCTCAAATGTACCTTCAGTCAACAAGAAGCCACCTAACAACAGAGTTAGAGTCAAAACACCTGTCAGAGGGTTAGAGAACAGCATGACCCCTGTAGCAACATAGAGCGCACTCAACAGCAGTTTCCAAATAAAACCACCTTGGTTGCGGGTTTGAAAGGCGTAAGCCAATTTAGTTGCGCCAGCAGAAACCAGGATGAGCGAAACCCAACTCTCAGTCACAATGGTAGAGATTTGAGGCAAGGCGATCGCGGCAATGCCTAAAACAACGAGTAAGATACCAATCCAGAGCGATCGATTCGTTTCTTTTTTAATTTCAGGAGAAACATTGGTGGTCATATAGGTTTTTTCCTTAAGCTTCAGCGGGATCTATGCTTAGGCTAAGGAATTTATGCAGAACTTTACACAGCCTTAGGATAGACCCTGCTGTAGAAAAGATCAGGCAAGCGGAAAGCTACCGGCTAAGCAAGTTAAGCGATTGAAGCACTCCTCAGGCTCACTTCCTCTCCAGCTAATACTTTAGGCTGTAGCGAATCTACGCTCAGAGCCTGAGGAATTTCAATCCAGAATTCCGTACCTTTCCCAGGCTCTGAGGAACACTTCAGCTGACCACCATGTTTGTCGACCACAACGTGGTAGCTAATAGACAAACCCAATCCGACTCCTCGGCCTGTGGGTTTGGTCGTAAAAAACGGATCGAAGATTTGGTGAATTACATCTTGAGGGATACCCATGCCATTATCAGCAATGCGGATCAGAAGTGTACTTTCTCCCTTTGTGGTCGCGGCTTTAAGTGCGGTGCGGATAGTAATGGTAGGAGGTTGCTTGGCTAACTCGGCGGCTGAGCGGTCTTGACTTGCCTGCTCTAAGGCATGAATGGCATTAGTTAACACATTCATAAAAACTTGGTTCAAGGGGCCGCTGTAGCATTCTGCGATCGGCAAATCGCCGTATTCTTTCACAACTCTAATCGGGGCCGAAGGAGCCTGGAGACGATGTTGCAAAATCAACAGGGTATCGTCTAGCCCGCGATGAATGTTGGTGAGTTCCTTTTGACTTCGATCCTTACCCGAAAAGTTTTGCAGCGATCGCACAATCTGATGAATCCGCCCCGTACCCACTTCGATTGAGGCCAGAACTTTCTTCAAGTCTTTCACGATAAAGTCAGCATCTAGCGCTTCGGCCCGACTTTGGGCTTCGGGGTCGAGTTGAGGGCAATGCTCTTGATAAATAGAGAGCAGCTCTAGCAAATCTTCCGCGTAGCGACGGATATGCGGCAAATTGCAGTGAATGAAAGTAACCGGATTATTAATTTCGTGGGCCACTCCCGCCACAAGTTGCCCTAACCCGGACATTTTTTCTGCCTGAACGAGTTGAGTTTGGGCTTGGCGCAACTCACGTAGGGTTTGGTTCAAGTGCCGATTGCTATGATGCAAAGCTTCGACAGTGCTCTCTAGCTTCGTAGAAGTCTGCTGTACTTTAGCTAAATTAATTCGTAGCTCTAGTTGAGTAATGACTTGCCGCCCCAGAGCTTGTAAGGCCTTGGCTTGCTCCTCGGTAAGTTGACGAGGTTCGCGATCGATTACACATAAAGTGCCTAGTGCATGGCCATCGGGCGTGACTAGGGGGGCTCCAGCGTAAAACCGAATTTGCGGATCGGAGGTGACGAGCGGATTACTGGCAAAGCGATCGTCTTCTAGAGCGTTAGGCACTACAAACAACTCGTCCGGTTGCATAATAGTGTGGCTGCAAAACGCAATTTCCCTGGGAGTCTCGGTAGCAGTTACGCCCACTTTAGACTTAAACCACTGTCGATGCGCGTCTACCAAGCTCACTAGAGCCATAGGAGTGCCACAAATATGAGCAGCTAGAGCTGTCAAATCGTCAAACGCTTCTTCTGGAGCGGTATCAAGAATTTGGTAGCGGTGAAGCGCGTCCAGCCGATCGTTTTCGTTAATCGGTAAGGGGAAGGACTCCGAGTTCAGCTCTGACATGCGTCATATCACGTAATTATTCAGTGGTCAATGTATCTTAAAGAACATGCCAATGTCATCTGTCTTTAGATAGGCCACTAGTACAAGTTCAAGCCCCTGAAGAGCGATCGCTGTACAAATTTAGCCTGCTGAGAGCGAATAACCCTTAAGAAGTTTTGCAAGCAGCTCATGCCTTTCCCCCTGAGCTTAGGTCATCATGGATGCTAGAACGGCTGCGGGTACGACCAACCATGACTATTGCTGGCTACAAAATCCTAGAAGTGATTTATGAGGGCACTAATACTGTCATCTATCGGGCTTCTAAGCAGCCGAAGCATCGCTCTGTCATCATCAAAACCCTGAAAGCTGAGCACCCTTCAGTCGAGGAGCTGGCGACGCTGAGACATGAGTTCAAAATTTTACAGTCCTTAGAGGTCGATGGCGTTCTGAAACCCATCGATCTGGAGAATTATCACAACGGGCTAGCCTTGATCCTGCCGGATTTTTCTGGGCAATCCCTGAGTGAATATTTCAATGAATATTGCGATCGCCAAGCATTGGACTTGACCCAGTTTTTGCAGATTGCGGTGCAACTGGCAGAAATTTTGGCTCAACTACATCAACAACACATTCTGCACAAAGATATTAAACCCCAAAATATCCTGATCCATCCTGAGACTAAGCAAGTCAAAATCATTGACTTCAGTATTGCTTCTCGTCTATCTAGAGAAAACCAAGTTGCAAACCAACTCAATTTGCTCGAAGGCAGTCTCGCCTATATGTCTCCAGAGCAAACGGGAAGGATGAATCGCGCCATCGACTACCGAGCCGATTTTTACTCTCTAGGTGTCACCTTCTACGAACTACTCACAGGTCAGCTACCCTACCAAGGTACCGATCCTCTAGAGCTAATTCATTGCCACATTGCTAAAGCTCCTATCTCTCCAAGGGAGATCAATCCAGCAATTCCTCCAGCGATCGCTGACATTGTGATGAAGTTGCTCGCCAAGACGGCTGAGGAGCGTTATCAAAGTGGCTTGGGGCTGAAGGCAGATCTAGAAACTTGCCTCCAACAGTTACAAACCTCTGGTGAGATTGCCCCCTTTAAAGTTGGAGAATTGGATTCATTTAGTCAATTTTCGATTCCCCAGAAGCTATATGGGCGCGATCGAGAAGTTGGTTTACTAATGGATGCTTTCGCTCGCATCGCTTGCCCGAAAGATAACCAGCCTAGAGCCGAAATGATGTTGGTCAGCGGTTATTCCGGGATTGGCAAATCTTCTTTGGTCAACGAAGTCCATAAACCGATCGCGGAACAGCGAGGATACTTTATCTCCGGGAAGTTTGATCAATTCAAGCGCAATATCCCCTACGCTTCTCTAATTCGAGCTTTTCAAGAGTTGGTCCAGCAAATTCTCACGGAGAGTGATAAGAAGATCCGAGTGTGGCAGACCAAGTTATCTGAAGCTTTGGGAGGCAATGCTCAAGTCATTATTGATGTAATTCCAGAAGTAGTCCGTATTATGGGGCCACAACCTCCTGTTTCTGAACTAGGTCCGGCGGAATTACAGAATCGCTTCCACCGAGTATTCAAGCAGTTTATCCGGGTATTCAGTCAAGTCGAGCATCCTCTAGTTGTGTTTCTCGATGATCTGCAATGGGCGGATCTACCTTCCTTAAACCTACTGGAGTCCATTATCAGCGACCCCAGCACTCAGTATTTGTTGCTAATTGGAGCCTATCGCGACAATGAGGTTAGCGCCACTCATCCCTTGATGCATACCCTTAAGCAAATTCAACAGGCTGGAGCCAGCATCAATCAAATCATTCTCCAACCTTTGACTGCGAGCCATGTGAATCGATTGGTGGCGGATACTTTACGCACTACCCCGGATGAGATTGCAGCTTTAGCCGCATTGATTTTTGAAAAAACCCAAGGCAATCCCTTCTTTTCGACTCAGCTCTTAAAATCGCTTTATCAAGAAAACTTAGTCTGCTTTAACTTCGAGCAAAACTGTTGGAAATGGGATATCGCTGCTCTGCAAAACATTGAGATTACTGAAAATGTTGTAGAGCTGATGATTAGTCAAATTCAAAGACTGGCGGAGCCGACCCAAGATGCTTTAAAGCTAGCTGCTTGTATTGGCAATGAATTTACCCTAGATGTTTTAGCGATCGCTCATCAAAAATCCGAGATAGAAACAGCGGCAGATTTGTGGCCAGCTCTAGAAGCAAGCTTAGTTTCTCCACTCAATAGCTTCTACAAAATCCCTCTGGCTTACAGCTCGGATGCAATAGATGGGGTGTTAGAGGAAACTAATAGCTCCAATCCTGCAACTGCTTTAACTACTTCAGATTCAACTGTTTATAAGTTTCTGCATGACCGAGTGCAGCAAGCGGCTTATTCTCTCATTCCAGAGTCTCAAAAACAGAGAACTCACTTAAAGATTGGTCAGTTACTACTGCAAAATTCAACCCCTGAGGAGCAAAAAGAAAATATTTTTGCTTTGGTTAATCAACTCAACTATGGCATCAATTTGCTTAGTGCAGAGACAGAAAAATATGAGTTGGCTGCCCTTAATTTAATTGCCGGACAGAAGGCAAAAGCATCGGCTGCCTATGAATCTGCCATTCGTTATTTAAATACGGGTTTGGGATTGTTGGCAACAAATAGCTGGCAAAATCAGTATGAATTATCTTTAGCTCTTTATGAAGCAGCTACAGAAACTGCTTACCTCAACGGCAACTTTGCACAGATGCAGGAATGGGCCACTACTGTCCTGCAAAAAGCTAAAGTTCCCACTGACAAAATGAAGGTTTATGAAGTTAGAATTCAAGCTTGCATGGCCCAAGTTCAACCGCTTGAAGCCGTCAAAATAGGATTGCAAGCCTTGGAACTATTAGGGGTAAAGTTACCTGAATCACCTACCCCCTCTAACATTGAGCAGATGCTGGCTAAAACTACTACTAGTTTGACTGGTAGAAATATTGAAGACTTGATCAATCTGCCTTTAATGACAGAAGTAGATAAGCTAGCTGCTATACGCATGCTTACAAGTATGGGTTCTCCTACTTATCAAGCAGCACCCGCCCTCTTTCCATTAGTTACCTGCGAACAGGTTATTCTATCAATTCAATATGGTAATGCACCTTTTTCCAGTTATGGATATGTTTGTTATAGCGTCCTCCTCAATGGAGTATTTTCAGATATTGAATCGGCTTATAAATTCGGTAGATTAGCTTTAAGCTTGGTAGAACGTTTCAACACTTTAGAACTAAAAACAAGCATATTTTTTATTGCGGGAGCTTGCACAATGCATGGCAAGGTTCATGTTAAAGAAACCCTACAGCTGCTCCAAGATGCTTACTTGCACGGGTTAGAGAATGGACAGTTTGAGTATGGTTGCTATGCTGCCATGCAGAGATGCCAACATTTATACTTCGTTGGTCAAGAACTGCCGAAGTTAGAACAGGAAATGGCAACTCTTAGTGCTGCTTTTGCCCAGCTCAATCAGGAAAATACCCTCGCCTGGAATCAAATATTTCAACAGTCAGTTTGTAACTTACTGCAACCTGCGACAAATTCCTATCGTTTAGTTGGTGAAGTGTATGACGAAGATTACTCCTTGCCCCTGCTTCAGAAGGCCAATTCTAGGACTACTCTCCACTACTTTTATCTCAATAAGCTGATTCTTTGTTATTTATTTGGAGAATACCAAAAAGCTCTAGAGAATGCCGCTTTAGCCGAACAGTATTTAGATGGAGTACGAGCATTCCTAGTGGTGCCAGTCTGTCATTTCTATGATTCTTTGGCACAACTCAGCATTTATCCATCAGCATCACAGGCTCAACAATCTCACCTTTTGAGCAAAGTAGATAGTAATCAGGAGAAGATGCGTAACTGGGCCGCTCATGCCCCAATGAACTTTCAGCATAAATATGAGCTAGTAGAAGCAGAAAAAGCGCGAGTTTTAGGACGAATTGCTGAAGCTAGAGAGTTATATGATCAGGCGATCGCTGGAGCTAAAGAACATGGATATCTCCAAGAAGAAGCTCTCGCCAATGAACGAGCCGCAGAGTTCTACTTTTCACTGGGTCGGAATAAGTTTGCTCAGGAATACTTAAGCGAAGCCTACTATGGCTATGTACGCTGGGGGGCGATCGCTAAAGTTAAACACCTAGAAGCAAAATATATAGATGTTTTTGCTCGTACCCAGCAGCGAGGTAGCTCCCAACTTACTAAACAGCAAACTCATCGCTCTACCAGTGGTGATCATACTCAAACACTGGATTTAGCCACTATCCTCAAGGCATCTCAAGTACTTTCCAGTGAGATTGTTTTGACGAGGCTGCTAGAGAAACTCATGCAGATTGTGATGGAAAATGCAGGTGCAGAACTAGGATTATTACTGCTAGAGCAAGCAGGAGAGCTAGAGGTTGCAGCCTTTGGCAGCACTAGCAGAGATGTTTTGGCATGGCAATCTCAGATCACAACCGCCATTGAAGATCCAGTTGCCCAGTATCCCTATCCCACGTCAATCATCAACTATGTTGCTAGAACCCATGAACCTGTTGTGCTCAATGATGCGGGCTGCGAAGGAGCTTTCACGTCGGATGCATATATTATAAAATATCAACCTAAGTCAGTTTTATGTGCACCGATTCTGCATCAAGGCAAGCTAACTGGGACTCTTTATTTAGAAAACAATCTAACAACTGGAGCTTTTACTTCAGAACGCTTAGAAATTTTACAGTTACTTGCTTCTCAAGCCGCAATTTCGATCGAGAATGCTCGTCTTTACACTGACTTCGAAGAAGCGAATCGGACTTTAGAAGCTAAAGTTGAGGAACGAACTTTAGACTTGCAGCAGGAAATTCGCGATCGCCAACGGGCAGAAGAAGTAGCTGAGGCTGCTAGTCGGGCCAAAAGCGAGTTTCTCGCAAACATGAGCCATGAACTGAGAACTCCGCTCAATGGCATTTTAGGATATGCTCAGATTCTCAAGAAGAATAAAGCTTTAACAGAGCCGCAAAAGAATGGTTTGAGCGTGATTCATCAATGTGGAGAGCATCTACTGATGTTGATCAACGACGTCTTAGACCTTTCCAAAATAGAAGCTCGCAAGATGGAACTCTACTTCAGTGATGTCTTGTTCTCAGAGTTTTTGGCAGGAGTTGTAGAGATTTGCCGCATTCGAGCTGAACAAAAGGGAATACTATTCACCTACAAACCGCTTCCTCCCCTCCCCCGCTTGGTGCGAATGGATGAGAAGCGTTTGCGGCAAGTTCTAATTAACTTACTAGGGAATGCAATTAAATTTACGGAAAACGGTGGCGTAACCTTTAAAGTTGGCTATGTCAGCAGTTTTTCATCTTTAGGCAACGAATTACTCACTCCAACCCCAAATACTTCATCCAACACTCCACTGGCTGCGGCTAAGTTGGACAGTTTCCAGGTGCCAAATGCCACCACACTCCGCTTTCTGATCGAAGACACGGGCATTGGGATTACTCCCGCCCACCTCCAGGAGATTTTTCTGCCATTTCGCCAAGTCAGCGAACACTATCGCCAAACCGAGGGAACGGGTTTGGGCCTCTCAATTAGTCGTCAACTGGTACAACTCATGGGGAGTGACGTTCAAGTACAAAGTGCGCCTGGGCAGGGAAGTAGTTTTTGGATTGATTTGGATCTCACTGAAGCTTCTCAATTATCTGATGCTACTCGCTGCGATCGCAGTATTTGTGGATATAAAGGCGAGCGGCGAAAAATTATGGTGATAGATGATAAGGAGGACAATCGTTTAGTGCTAATCAACCTGCTACGGCCATTAGGATTTCAAGTATTGGAAGAGACCAATGGCCGGGAGGGATTGCGTAAAGCGTATGAGTTTGAGCCAGATGTCATTTTGATGGATTTGGTCATGCCTGGCATGGATGGGTTTGAAGCGACTCGCCAAATTCGTCTGTCTCCAGTTCTCCAGCACATTGTGGTCATTGCCACTTCAGCCAGCATCTTTGCGATGGATCGACAGCAGAGCCAGGAAGTAGGTTGCAATGATTTTCTGCCCAAGCCGATTCGTGAAGCAGAGCTACTGGAGCGTCTAAGCCATCACATAAAACTAGAATGGATTTACGAGGAAGCTGAAGGCGAGAGCTTAGCATCGGGTCTTGAAACTAGAGATATTCTTCAAGAAACAGAACAGAACCCATCGACAAATATTTCTGATATTGCTGATCCTAGTCGGCAGGCGATCGCAGCAGGATCTCTTTCTCACTCTTCCGTAGAAGCAAGCGACAGCCCTTCTGCATCTCTAGTAGCTCCCTCTGCTGAAGAAATTTCAGCTTTATTGCACTTAGCGATGATGGGCGACCTTAAAGCCCTAACGGAGAGAGCAGCTAGATTGGAACTGCTTGATCCGCAATTTTTACCTTTTGCAACCCATCTCCGCCAGTTGGCTAAAGGTTTCAAAATGCGACAAATCATAGAATTTATTAAGCAATTTCAACAACCTCAATAGCACTCCACCTCAAATCCACCTAAACTGGTAACCTAAGCAATCAGAGATTTTAGAGAGCAGAAGTAGCATGACAGAAGCACGCAACGTACTAGGTGGAACCCTCGAAACTTGCTGCACCTCACCCATGACCGGATACTACCGAGATGGCAAGTGCAATACAGGTGGCGGTGACTTTGGAGCCCATGTAGTTTGTGCCCAAATGACTGAAGAGTTTTTGGCCTTTACCAAGGAGCAAGGTAACGATCTGAGCACGCCAGTTCCAGCTTTTGAGTTTCCAGGTTTGCAGCCTGGCGATCGCTGGTGTTTGTGTGCCTCCCGCTGGAAGGAAGCTTTAGATGCAGGCATGGCTCCTCCTGTTGTTTTAGCTGCCACCCATGCCTCAGCGTTAGAATATGCTTCTCTAAACGAACTAAAGCAACATGCCAGCGATCGCTAGCTGCACTTTTTACCTAGCTGTACTGTTTTAGGCTACGCCAAAAGCTTACCAATCGCAGAGCGCAACCAAGACTCGTAGCGAAAAACCAAAAAAGCGAGAATAGGAGCCGTGACACAGCCTGCTATTAGGCATCCCACGATAGTTGCGAGATCCGCGTTAAAGTACTCACTGGCTAGAATTACCAAATCGTTGTCAATGATTCCGCCCTTACCTTCGTCGTACCAAGACTGAAAATCTAAATCGTAAAGCAACTGCCATGAGAACTGGAGATCGCTAAACAAGGTAAAGAAACCCAGCATGGCATAGATAGTGCGATCGCCATCCATACGACGAAAGTAACCACTTATTGATAAATAAAGACAAATAAAAATAGCCAAAACCTCCATGCCATGCCCCATAAAGGTTGACAAAATGAGATTCCAATCGGTAAGTAGGCAGAAGCTATAAAGCCCTGTCAACCCAACCAGAACACCTTGTAGGCGAGGATAAACCCGACAGAGCCAAATTGAATAGGCGATCGCCAAATAAATCAGCCCTAGAATTAGCCAAGATTGCTCAAAGCTCAGGGTGATTCCACCTCCGAAGGCGAAATCAATCATCGGAATGGCAGGACGACCAAATAACCAGTGAGTCAAAGCATGCCCTACCTCATGCACCATGACCAAAAATCCCCGAAATAGTAGCTTCAGCGGACTGAGGATAAACAAGATCACTGCCAATCCCAATCCTGTTAAGACTGCACCCCAACCTTCAACTGTTACAGCTTGAGGTTGATGCTGAGTTGATGAGCGAGAAGGGCTTTGTCTACGGGTACTGTAGAAAACTAGTTTTCCTTTTTTCGTGGCAGATGGCTGCTGTAAACAGGGTGAGGTCTGGCTTTCGTTTAGTTTAAAGTCTCCCTGCTTAGTGAGTTCTCGGTGTTGCAGTGTTGGCTGAATACTAGATGGCTGATGGGGCTGCTGAAGTCGTATTTCTTTTTGCCAGCTAAACGTTTTTGCCCCTATTTCCCGACCATACACTTCAACTCTTTCTAGCGATTCTGGTTGGATACGTGACATCACCTGCTGCATCAAGGTCATAGCAGCTAGTGGTTCTGGCGGTGGAGTCGCCTCTAGTAGCACTTGTAAGCAGTTACCCCTGAGATTCACCTTGACAGCAGTTGCCTGTTTCTCAAAAGCTCGATTTAATAAAGTGGCGATCGCTCTACCATCACCTTGCTTGGCTAATTGCACGAGTTCCAAGGCTGACTCCTAGTCTGACTAGTAAAATCAATAACTGAGCGTGTCAAGCACACTACCAGTATTGGCTATGAGATGTAGAGTTCCCAATTTGTGACTACTCTTTGCCAGTCCTAACTGTGGCGACAAATTCAATTGAGTTAAGACGATTTCTACTGGAATGAGTCACAATTGAAAGCGATCGCAAAATCAGCATGAAGGAAGTTCTGTGTCTACACAAATTTCGGCTTCCCCTCTTCCCACCTTGACAGAAATTAGATCGGGTCTGCCCAACATCTGTGGTTGGGAGACAGAAATCAATACAGTGGTGAACCATAATCAACCTATTTTCTCACCCCAGACCAATCTTCAATTAGCAGACATTACAGCAGGATTTGCTTGTGCGCTGCATATGCACCAACCCACAATTCCGGCAGGAACCAATGGTGCCCTGATCAGCAACCTGCAATATATGTTTGAGCATCCTGGAGAAGGAGACAACCATAATGCTGATCCCTTTGCTTGGTGTTACAGTCGCATGGGAGAGTTTATCCCTCAACTCGTAGCAGAAGGATGCCATCCTCGGATGATGCTCGATTATTCGGGTAATCTGTTGTGGGGGCTGCGGCAGCTCGGGCGTGAGGATGTTTTGGATAATCTGAAACGGCTCGCTTGTGACCCCCAGTACCAGCCTTATGTGGAGTGGTTAGGCACCATGTGGAGTCACGCTGTGATTCCTTCTACTCCCATCCCAGATATCAAACTGCATATCCAAGCTTGGCAACAGCACTTTGCAGCCATCTTTGGCTATGACGCTCTAAGGCGGGTAAAAGGTTTCTCGCCACCAGAAATGCATCTACCCAATCACCCAGATACGCTATATGAATACATCAAAGCACTCAAAGAATGTGGCTATCGTTGGCTGATGGTGCAAGAACATTCTGTCGAAAACATAGATGGTTCTGGGTTACAACACGATCAGAAATATATCCCTAACCGATTGGTTGCTCGGAATTGTCATGGAGAAACGATTAGCATTACTGCCCTAATTAAAACTCAAGGCTCAGATACCAAGCTAGTCGGTCAAATGCAGCCTCATTACGAAGCCAAAGGACGCAGCCACCAGCAAATTAGCGATGTTACGGTGCCCTCCCTCGTTACCCAAATTGCTGACGGAGAAAATGGTGGTGTGATGATGAATGAGTTTCCTCAAGCTTTCTTTAAAGCTTGTCATGAAGCACGGGAGCAAGGTGGAGGGAGAGTTGGCACAGTTGCTCTAAATGGTACTGAGTACTTAGAGCTAATTGAAGCAGCGGGTGCTAGTCCGGAAGACTATCCTATTTGCCAAGCTGTCAATCAACACAAAATTTGGCAACGAGTTGATCCAGACAAAGCCACACCTGAAGCAGTGGAGAAAGCGATCGCCGAGCTCAAAACTACCGACCACCAATTCCATATGGACGGAGCTTCCTGGACCAATCATTTAAGTTGGGTCAATGGCTACGAAAATGTTTTAGACCCCATGAGAAAACTCAGCGCCCTGTTTCACGAGAAATACGATCGCCTAGTAGAGCAGGATAGTTCAGTGACGCAGCGATCGGACTATCAAGAAGCGTTACTCTACAATTTGCTCTTACAAACTAGCTGTTTCCGTTACTGGGGTCAAGGCACTTGGACAGATTACGCTCGTGAGTTATATCGACGAGGTGAGGCATCGCTGCTAGCTCGTACTTCATAGCTGATACAACCCAACGTTGACACTTGTTAAACCGATACAACAAACTGGACGAGTGAATCTTCCAAGAGTGAGTATTCTTGGCAAGTAATGAAGTTGTCACTACTCCAATCGTCAATAACTTGTAGCAGCCCTCGAACTGCAAGATCCCGCTGAATTAGCTCTGTAGCAGCATCCCAAGCAGCATTGGCGGTTGGAAAAGTTCCAATTTGAATCGTACAAATATGGTGATACCAAACGCTAATCCATCCGCCATCTTTTTGTATTAGCTCAATGGTTTGTCCTAAGTATTCCATAATACAAAACCAAGTTACAGCAGAGGTTAGAGGGTACTTAATACTTTCTTAAGTGTAGCGATCGCTCCTATCTCTCCTCTTCTGCCAAAGGGAAAATCAAGCGCCTGCAAGCATCCCTCTTAAGGAACGGCTCAAACTCCAGCAAGCAAAATTTTTTGTCTCGCCCCAGTTTTTTGTACCTTCTTACTTAGTCCTGCGGCAGGATGTAGTTTTTTCAGGACACAGACACCATGACTAAATAAATTAGTTTAAGCGGTGTAAATTATGAGCGCTGGAAAAAAACCTGCTTTTCAATTCGGTCTCAGCATCATTCTGGGAGTTCTAACTATTATTGCCATTTCCTCAGCTTCCTATTTAGGACTCATGAACTTCTAGATTCTGACCACTAATAAACCTAAACGGCGATCGCAGCGATGTTTTTAGCTCTGATCGCTGTTTTTGTTTCGAAGCGCTACCGTGGAGGACTTCACGACACGGCCTCAACTCTGCCATGATCAGCAAGAAGTAGGTTCGAGTGTCCCATCCATGAATAGCGATCTAATGATTTTCCTCGCTAGTGTTGGTATTTTAGCGTTGTACTTGGTTTTTTCCGCCTTCACCGAAATGGGCACTAAGCTGCCCTGGAAAAAGTAACTTGTAAAGTACTACTTCCTAACTAACGAGTTTTAGGCCCAGAGTTGAGTGACTTCTGTAGCAGTTGAAATATAGGCAAAAACATCACTCATACAGAGTAAGGCTGCTGTGTAGTGGTCTACCGTAACCCCTGCGATCGCATCCCGCGGTACAATTACTCGGTAGTCCAAATTTCGTGCTGTGAAGACTGTACTCATGACGCAAACATGAGCCGTAACTCCACAACAAACTAAATTTTCAATCTTTTGCGCTCGCAGCAATAGATCTAGCTCGGTGCCCATAAAGCAGTCATATCGGCGCTTATTTAAGATGCGGTAATCTTGCGGCTGCACATCCAAACCATCTGTAAGCTCACAACCTGGCGTTCCTTCTAGGCAATGCACTGGGTCATATTCTAGTTCAATCCCATAGTCACTTTTGTCAGGACGGTGCATCTCATGAGTAAAGATGATGGGCACAGTATGCTGCCTAGCCCAACCGATTAAGCGATTAATTACTGGAACGAGTTCTCGCCCCCCTGGTGTCTCCTGCACAGCCCCCGCATCTACAAAATCCCGCTCCATATCAATGACGAGTAGCGCCGTATTGTTAGGCTGAATCTTCTGAGTTGGAAACGAGCGAACAAGGGGTTCCATCTACTGCAACTAAAAATCCTAAATTTCTACCTAATGCTAACTTTTCAATTTCATACTCGTCAGTTACACAGCTAAAATTGAAGTTTGAAAAAGCTGAGCTAGTGTAATGGGAGCTAAGAGGGCGATCGCCCCCCTGTCTGCCATAAGTTCACAAACCTCAATGTTAGCCAATGCCATCTTGACGGGAAAATTTAAGCTTTGTAGAGCATTCGGTAAAAATACGAAGATTACGTTGCCTAGATGTTCTCAACTCCGTGTCTTATCGATGGTCAGAACCAACATTTTGCGTCACGCTTACGAATATTATTGACGCAAGATGAAACTATAACTATGGCTAACGTACCTGACACTATCAGCCCCAGAACTCTGTTTTGGTTGTGGTATGACCGGGTACCTCTAGAGCAAAAAACCAAAGCTGCTAGTGACTTCAATCGTTTCGTGAAGCGCGCAGAGTTGGAGGCCAGCCTGCATTTGCCCTCCTTTCAAATGCTAAAATCTCATGCTCACGAGGAACAGCGTTAATTTAACCAGCATCCAATTTTCCCTAGTCATTTCGCGATCGGAGTCACCTAAAATCTCAGCCCGACTTGCCCGTTTACCACTCGAACCGAGTTGTAACCTGCTCCAACAAACAAATTGTCAGAAGCATCAACTTGTACACCGCCGGAATAAGCAACGCCTTTGTCTTCGGAGTACAGCCCCAAACCCACATAAGGCGAGACGACAGGCAAGTTCACAAACTTAAGTACATCTACACCAGTAAGTAGCTAGCCAGAATTAAACTTAAAACGTTCGAGGGCGTATCCCCCTTTGAGGCTGCGTGCTGCCATTCCATCCATGATGGCAACGGCTAAGTCATATTCATCCTCAAACATCTGTCCTGCAATCTCATGCGTCTTGAGTTGATGCCATTGCTCCTCAATGCGATTCATCTCAGAACAGTAGGGGGGCAAAAAGAACACCAACAAGCCCTGCTGCTGCCACCGCTGCCACTGTTGCTGGGCTAGTTGACTTGTATGCAACGAAGCATTGTCTTGCACAACCACCGTTAGACGCCCAGTTTGGGTGAGAGTTGTCAAAGCTTTATCAGCAATCGAGTCCATCACTTTGATGTAACTGGAACTCCTAAAACTGCCTAACGCTATAGCATACTCAAACCCTTGATGCGGTTGCCAGAGTCCCAGGATACTAATGCGCCCACCCCGTCGCTGCGTTTGCTCCAATCGCTTCTGTTGTCCGACTCGACTGTAGCTGTAGCTGACTGGACTCCAGAGGCAACACCCGGACTCGTCAAGATACTT
>NZ_JAMPKN010000016.1:0-120407 GCF_039962155.1 Trichocoleus desertorum AS-A10
ACGAACGATCAATCGCTTCAAGCAGTTTCGACGGATTGCCACCCGCTATGAAAAACGGGCAGAGAATTATCTTGCCATGCTCTCCATTGCTGCAATTCTCCTTTGGCTCTAGGTTTTAAAACACGCCCTAGTAAAATTCAGAGTTAAATCTTAGAAATATGTTTCAAAGTAGCTGTGTGACTTAAGGCATGCGCTTTGGTACTAGCTGATGAGCCAACTGAGGCATTAGACCATCAAACCTCAGAAGAAGTAATGACCTTGCCCACAAATCTCAATGAGCAAGGCATCAGGATTGTTATTGTCATTCACGAACCGGATGTGGCTGCCCAAACCCATCGCATCATCCAAGTTAGAGATGGTTTAGTGGTGGATTAAACGTCGTAGATCCGACACTCAGCCGCATCTGGGTTCTGGTCACAGTAGACTTCTAAAGAAGTTTTGCTGGATTTCACTTGACGGTGAGCACGCTCAGCTTGGAGTTCTTCCACAATGTCCCAAGCAACTGCACAATTGGCGGAAGTATTACCAGTTGACTCGCAAGCAGTCCGGGCTTGAGCGATCGCGTCTTGAATGGCTTGCTCTAGAGAAGAGACTTCTAATGTATTAATCATGGTCAACGACAGCCCTTCAAGAGCCCTTGTGTAGAGTAAAAGAGTTAGTTGCGAAGCGTTATGACTGCAACTAACTCTTTTACTCTAGACATCCACAATTAGATCGGCAGGTGAGAAAACCGTAATTCCTGTAGGGATGTTTTCCCCCTGCTTAGGAACTAAGCAAAAGTTATAAGCAAATACTTAATCATTACTCCATTGAGCATGACCAATCAAATCACCCACTGGGTCTCGCAGAAGAAAGTCATTGGCTTCTAGCTCCTGCTCAACTTCTACCCATTCGCGAACTGGAAAATAACGAAATAAGACATAAATAGGTTGATGACGGCTAATCACTCTTCGCTCGACCAAGCAGCGAGCTTCATCTTGAATGACTTCAATAGAGGCGTGAATGGAGCGATTCATCGTAGCCTTATAAAAACCAGCAATTGATGTTTTTGGATGTTTTTTAGGGCAGAACCGCACTCAGTCTGCCCTTCAGATTTAGTGAAGTACAGCTAACGGTTTACGCCGCTTTGGGAGAATTTGTTTCGACGAGGGGCGATCGCGATTTTATGTCAAAGCTATATCCATCCGGGAGGATATGCAGTTTTACACCACAAAGCGCTAGACCCTCATCTTTGAGCAGATTATGTAAGTTTGAGTACACCATGTCTTGTAAATCGACAATAGTAACAGCGCCCGCACCAATCACTGAGAGTTGTCCCCCACTAACGATGATTGCGGTATTTTCATCAATTCCAATACCTAACAGGTGGGGTTGCTCGGCCACGGCTGACAGCAAGCGTCCAAGGCGGCCTCGCTGGGCAAAATGTTGGTCGATTACAGCCTCTGGCATAAAACTGAGGCCATCATCTGTTTCTACAATCTCAATTCGGGGGTGAGTTTCGGCTTCTCCTTCTACAATCATGGCGTCAGACATCATGCTTGCCCCTGCACTGGTGCCCCCAAGAATCAACCCTTGAGCATAGCGTTGATGTAGCAACCGATCTAGTTTTGTACCCTTGATATATTTAGTGATCCGATCCTGTTGCCCGCCCGTAAAAAAGACTCCAGTGGCTTCGCGAATTGCAGACAAGGCTTCAGGAGCTTCAGCCTCCTCGCGGCTGTCTGTATCTACTACACGAACCTGCTCAACACCTAGACGCTCAAATACTTGAATGTAGTTGTCTCCGACTTCTTTGGGTAATTCTGTTGCAACGGTCATTACAACAATCTTGGCTTGACGGCTGCCAGCGCGGCGAACAAATTCGCGCAGAATACTGCAATCTCCCTGCTTATCCTCAGCTCCCCCGATAATTACAAGTTGTCCTTGTTTAACAGCTTGAGCATGAGTTCCCATCTGTACTTGATTGATGTCAATGACCATTTGAGTTAATTCCGTCTAATACTAAAGATTGAATTGAATGAGGTCTACGGCTGGTAAAACTCAGTTGCAAGAAAATATCAAAAGTTCCCCCGCCTGTTTTTGCCGTTTAGAACAAAGACAGATCGAAGAGAGACATTGTTGATTGATATGACAGTGACGAAGGCTAAACCACGATCATTAGGTTTTATCAGCCCACCTGAATAAAAACTTGGCAATCTTTGCCTAGCTTCTAAGGCTGTAATAAGTAGAGTACAGACTAACTAACAGGCTCACGTCTGCCCTATGTCATGATTTCAAATTAAACTGATCTGTATTAGGGTATACAGAAAAATACTGATTAACCATTCTCTATCTTTCTAGAGAATAGGTCAGTGTCTACTGTGTTTGCTAAGGTGGCGCTACTGTCTATAAAAGCCAGTTATCCAGCTCAACAAGTAGGTTTAGTGCAGAAGATAGGCTTATTGCACTTGATAGCTAAGCGATCGCCAAAATTGATGATCTACGCGATCGCTTGCCAAGAATAATTCTTAACTGAAGTTCTTACCTCAGGCAGAGGTTGGCTAGAGAAAAAATCTCGGATCTGCTTAGAATAGAAACATTTGATTATGAACTTTGATTAAATAAAACTAGGTTGCTAAAAATAGGCAGAGCCAAGAAGTTATGAAGATTGAGTAAAAAACCATCTAAGTAGGACTAGGGATCGACAACATTCAAAAAGTATTACTACAATGAAATCAGCATCCATTCAATATGAGGCGTTATTCTTAAGAATTGGAGAAAGCTTTACTGATAGCTTTTCTAAGTCTAGAGCGCATCACTCAATCAAGTCTTAGTCAAGTTATTTGAGAGGGGCTAAGCTTATCAAGCTTACCTGACGCTACAGCGCAAGAATATCCAACATCTGGCCTCTCTTTTTGCTCCCTACTCTCTCTTTGATTCCCTGCAAATTGTAGGACTCAACACCACATTACTCATATTTTTAGTGACCCCTGTAGCTTGATTCAAGCTAGCAGAAGTGGACGCTGCTGAAAAATATAAGCGAGGAAGTTAAGTGACATGCTGAACTTATCCAAGCCGAAGGAGTTTGATTGCCTAGCCAGCTACATCCTAGAAATGGTGACAGCTGTAAAGGTAGACCAACTCAAGCCCTTCTTTGACACCCTGCCACCCGATCCTTATTTAACGGGGAATTACCGCTTTAGGCGTCTCTCTCATTTTCAAATTGCAGGCGATCGCTTGGTTAAATTACCCCATCGACGTTTATTCCAATCGAAAGCTTACAATCCCTTATTGGGCGATGTAGCGAGAGAATATGCCGAGCTGGATGATGCATTAATTGAGCTGGAAGACTTTCAAAAAATCATTTGGGAATTTTTCCAGTTTTGCCAACTTTGCACTCCTCATAAAGAAGTTGCGGTTCATCAAATTAGAACCACAGCTACTTCTCAACAGGTGGGAAATCCGGCTCCAGAAGGGATTCACCGAGACGGGGTTGATTTAGTGGGTATCTTTTCTGTCAATCGCATGCAAATTGAGGGCGGTGAAACACATCTTTACAAAGATAAGCAGGGCAGCCCAGCTTTTACTAAAGTACTCAATCCGGGCGAGCTTCTAGTATTTAGAGACGATCAATATTTTCATTTCACCTCCTCTGTGAGTGCGATCGCCCCTGAAGCTGGCGAGAGAGATGTCTTTGTCTTCACTTGCCCTGGACTCTTTCCACCAGAATAAACCTTCTACCCAAATTAACATTAATGGGGAGACGTTTATGATCGCCCTTGACCTCAACTGGATTCGCTCTCAGTTTCCAGCCTTGACGCAAGAAATCAACGGTCAACCTACTATCTTTTGCGATGGTCCCGGTGGTACTCAAGTCCCAAAGGCGGTGGTGGATGCCATCAGCGACTACTTGCTCACCTCCAACGCCAATGCTCATGGTGCTTTTGCTACGAGCCAGCGGACAGATGCGCTGATTGCCGCCGCTCGTGATGCGGTTGCTGACTTTCTCAACTGTGACAGTGATGAAGTTGTGTTTGGTGCCAACATGACCACTCTCACCTACACCATCAGTCGCGCCATTGGTCGGGCCCTGCAACCCGGAGATGAAATCATTGTCACCGCCCTCGACCACTACGCCAATGTCTGTTCCTGGCAAGCTCTAGCGGAGCAGGGAATTGTGGTTCGCACAGTAGATATTCATCCCGAAGATTGCACCCTGAATTGGGAGGAGTTGACGCGATCGCTAAATGAGCGCACCAAGTTAGTAGCGATCGGCTATGCCTCCAATGCTGTCGGCACCATTAATGATGTTGCTAAAATTGCTCAACTCGCTCACCAAGTCGGCGCTTGGGTGTTTATAGATGCCGTTCACTATGCCCCCCACGGCGCGATCGATGTGCAAGCCTTAGACTGTGATTTTCTCGTCTGCTCAGCTTACAAATTCTTCGGACCTCACCTAGGGATTCTATATGGCAAGCGAGAACATTTAGCACGCCTCCAGCCTTACAAAGTCCTGCCTGCTCCCGATGAGGTGCCGTCTCGTTGGGAAACAGGCACACAAAACTATGAAGGTATGGCAGGTCTGCTTGCTACCCTGGGCTACTTAACTGAACTGGGACATCGAGTTGACCCGTCTGGGCAAAACCGCCGGGCGGCTCTAACTGCCGTTACAGCTGCGATTCACACCCATGAAGCTGAACTGAGCCAAGCATTACTGCGGGGATTACTGGAGGTTCCTGGTTTAACCATCTATGGCATCATCGAGCTAAGCCGCTTGTCGGAACGAACGCCAACTTTCGGTCTCCGTATCAAGGGCTACACCCCCGCCGAACTCGCGACTCAACTGGGCGATCGCGGTATCTTCACCTGGCATGGTCACTTCTATGCCTTAGGCGTAATAGAGCGGCTAGGGCTGGCAGCAAGCGGTGGTTTATTGAGGATTGGTTTGGTGCACTACAACACGATAGATGAGGTCAATCGATTACTACAGGCATTACATGAAATGACCGAACCTGTAGGGGTGGGTTTTGCAAATAGATTATCCTCTCAACATATATCTTAGCTAAACCTATCCCCACCACTATGGAATATTGGCTACGAGGGGTAATGAGGAATGAACAGAATTTTAGTAACTGGGTCGCAAGGGCAACTGGGAAGTGACTTGGTGACAACTCTGCGTCAGATCTATGGAGTAGAACAGGTTGTAGAAAGTGGGCGATCGCAACCTCATTCTGAAACCAATTCCTACTTGTATAAAACCCTAGATGTTACTAACCATCAGCAGCTACAGGCGATCATCGAACAAGAACAAATTCAAACGATCTATCATCTTGCCGGAGTACTCTCAGCCAAAGGCGAACAATACCCAGATCGCTGCTGGGACGTTAATGTCAATGGTTTGAGAAACATTTTAGAAGCTGCAAAAACATATCAGTTAAAAGTCTTTTTTCCTAGCTCGATCGCGGTCTTTGGGCCTCACACCCCTAAACTAGATACCCCTCAAATTACGGTTGAAGATCCCGCTACGATCTACGGGATTACTAAGGTTACAGGGGAATTGCTCTGCCATTACTACGCACACCGCTTTGGCGTTGATGTCCGGAGTTTACGTTTACCAGGCATCATTAGCTACAGCACTCCTCCAGGGGGCGGCACCACAGATTTTGCGGTAGAAATTTTTGCGGCAGCGCTCCAGCATGATACTTACACCTGCTTTGTGCGCCCAGAAACTCGGCTACCCATGATGTATGTGCCAGATGCTATCCGTGCCATTTTAGATTTAATGGCTGCTGATCCAAACTCGATTAAAATTCGCTCCAGCTACAACATTACTGCCGTGAGTTTCTCTGCTGCCGAATTAGTCACTGAAATCCAAAAACATCTTCCTCATTTTAACTGCCACTACGCACCGGATTTTCGTCAAGCGATCGCAGACTCTTGGCCTGCTGTGATTGATGACTCACGCGCAAGAGCCGATTGGGGTTGGAAGCATCAATATGGCTTATCGGCAATCGTGGTGGATATGTTAGAGAAGCTCTCGCAAAGAATAAAAATCACAAGCCAAAAGCCAGCCGTGAGAAGTTGACTTTTTGACTTTTATTAACACTTTTTAATTCGTTTTAATTTGGTCATGTTTACCTCCAAAGCTATTTTTC
Organism: Trichocoleus desertorum AS-A10; assembly: GCF_039962155.1. Taxonomy (NCBI): domain Bacteria; kingdom Bacillati; phylum Cyanobacteriota; class Cyanophyceae; order Leptolyngbyales; family Trichocoleusaceae; genus Trichocoleus; species Trichocoleus desertorum. The sequence goes on from NZ_JAMPKN010000016.1 coordinate 6,135, forward strand.
AAACCCTCCTAGATGAGATCCACCAATCGGGTCTGAGTAAAGAAGAGCGGGTGCTGACAACGCCACAGGGAGCTGAAATTGCAGTTCGAGCTGGCAGGGAAGTACTGAACTTTTGCGCCAATAATTACTTGGGATTGGCTAATCATCCTGATGTCGTCGCAGCGGCGCAGGTGGGAATTGCCAAGTACGGATTTGGCCTCTCCTCTGGGCGCTTTATCTGTGGTACTCAGGTGATTCATAAAGAGCTAGAGAATAGGATTGCAGAATTCTTGGGCACAGAGGATGCGATCCTCTACACCTCCTGTTTTGATGCGAATGGAGGATTATTTGAGACCATTCTTGATGCCGATTCTGCGGTAATCAGCGATGCCCTAAACCATGCCAGCGTTATTGATGGCATTCGACTGTGCAGGGCTAAGCGGTATCGCTATGCGCATAGTGATATGCAGGAATTAGAACAAGTTCTGCAAGAGACTCAGACCGCTAAAATTCGGCTGATTGCCACAGATGGCGTTTTTAGCATGGATGGAGAGATTGCCAAGCTAGAGCAAATTTGCGACTTAGCGGAGAAATATGATGCTTTGGTCATGGTAGATGATAGCCACGGCACCGGAGTTTTGGGAGCCCGGGGACGGGGTTCGATCGAGCATTGTGGTGTAATGGGGCGAGTAGATATTATCACCAGCACCCTTGGGAAAGCCTTAGGAGGTGCTTCTGGTGGTTTTACCGCTGCTCATAAACAGATAGTGGATCTATTGCGGCAACGATCGCGGCCTTATCTATTCTCTAATACCTTGGCTCCTGCCATTACCTACACCAGCATTCGGGTCTTAGATTTGCTCAACGAAACCAGTGAGCTACGCGATCGCCTGATGGAGAATACACGCTACTTTCGGCAGCAGATGAGCGATCGCGGCTTCAACATTAAATCGGGTATCCATCCCATTGTGCCAATCATGCTCTACGAAGCCAAGTTAGCCGAGGATATGGCACACGATCTGCTAGAGGAAGGCATTTATGTAGTTGGGTTTAGCTATCCTGTGGTGCCTCAAGGTCAGGCCCGCATTCGGGTTCAGCTCTCTGCTGCTCATACCCAAGCCCATCTTGAGCACTGTATTGATGCGTTTGCCCGAGTCGGCAAAAAACATGGCGTGATTTAGGTAAATTGGTTATGTCATACTCTACTCGCGATCGCACTGCAAACCAGCCTCAAAGCATTCATGAACCACCCTATGTAGAAGTTGATGGACTGCTTTTCTACAAGGAGGCAGGCAAACAACCTGAGTTTCTAGATGCTGCATTTGCAACCATCTTATTTGGTGAAAGGGTGGTTATAGATCACTTGGTGATGTTGTTCTCCAGCTCCGTAGATCTCACCCAATACGCCAACAACTTAATTCAGTATGGAGCGAAAACCATTGAAGGGCCAGGAATATGGCCACAAGACTTCTGCCCAGGTTTCACCGCTTTCCCGGCTGATCTAACGATGTATTTGCTCTCAGTGCTAATGCCATCCGGCGGCATTCTGGTCCTAGCCGCTCCCCATGCATCTAGTGATCAGCTCGATCGCCTTTTGCAAGAGCGGGGCTTAAATACCGTTCATCATGTTGCCCTGCGTACCAATGATATAAATGCAACAGCCGAAGTGTGGCAGAGCAAAGGCTTTGTACCCTTATCAGTAGCGCCTCAAGATGATGGTTGCCTGTGTCAGTGGTCTCTCAAAAATTCAGCCGGACAGATCATAGAATTAATTCACCGTCGATGTGTAAAGGGAGCCACTTTCTCTTGTCAAAACATCGCTGCCTTACGTCTTACAGAAAAAACCTAACCCCCCACCCCTTCCGTTGCGCCTACTTAAGCTTACCTACCGCTATTTGAATCCGTTCTAACGCCTCATGGATATTCTCTAGAGAATTAGCATAGGAAAGTCTTAAATAGCCATCACCATACTCACCGAAAGCAGTTCCTGAAAGGACAGCAACGCCTGCTTCCTGTAACAGATAATCAGCCAGCACATCAGAAGAGAGGGGCAGTTGCTTGACATTGGGGAATACATAGAACGCACCTGTGGGTCTGCGGCATTGGATTCCGGCGATCGCATTAAGTCCTTCAACAATCACATCTCGCCGTTGTTGGAATTCAGCCATCATTTGCTCCACCGCATCCTGTGGCCCAGTCAAGGCTTCTATTCCAGCGATTTGCGTAAATGAACAGGTGCAAGAATTAGAATTAATCATCAGTTGCACCATCTTTTCCGTGATGGCCTGAGGAGCCACACCATACCCCAAGCGCCAGCCTGTCATCGCATAGGTTTTGGAGTGACCATCCAGCAAAATAGTCCGCGCTTTCATTCCTGGCAAACTTAAAATACTTTGATGCTTCTCGCCATAGACCATGCGGGAATAAACCTCATCAGAGAGCACATAGAAATCATGTTTATTGGCTAGCTCTGCGATCGCGGCCAAATCTTCTACGGCCAACAGCCCGCCTGTAGGATTTTGAGGAGAATTAATAATTAAGAGTTTGGTGCGCTCGGAAATAGCACTAACTAAGTCTTCAATCCGAAAGCGAAAATCTACTTCTTCCCGTAACGGCAAAGGTACAGCTTTAGCGCCAACAAAACTGATTACCGATTCATAAACCGGAAAACCTGGATTGGGATAAATGACCTCATCTCCCGGATTCACCAGGGTCAAAATGGTGAAAAAGATAATCGGTTTGGCTCCAGGTGTGACGACGACTTCATCGGGATGAACTTCCACATCTCTGGTCGCTGCAATATACTCAGCAATTACTTTGCGAAACTCTAATAGACCAGCCGCAGGACCATAGCCCGTATATCCTTCGCGCATGGCTCGGCAGGCGGCTTCACAGATATTGGCAGGAGTCGGGAAATCGGGCTGACCAATCTCCAGATGAATCACATTTTTGCCCTGAGCTTCCAACTTTTTAGCTCTAGCAAGCACCTCAAAAGCGGATTCAGTGCCTAGGTGACTCATACGTTCTGCAAATATTGTCATAATTACCTCACTGTATGAAAAATCAGCTAGCTCCCTAAATCTCCCTCATAAAGGCGTTAGACGGTATTGGTCACGCAGCACCCGTCGCATCACCTTGTTAGAAGCTGTCCGTGGCAAAGCATCTAACATGACCACATCACGAATTTTGAAGAGAGGATTAAGATTCTGGGCGATCGCAGTTTGTAGAGAGGTTTTTAGTTCCTCTCTAGTTTTCGAGCTATTCGGGACAACTACTACATAAATAATCAACTGACTAGGACCACCGCCCGGAGGGTTAATGGCGATCGCCGCTGTCTCACAAATATTCTCAACTCTATTCAGCACTTGCTCAATCTCTGTGGAACTCACCTTAATTCCACCCAAATTCATTGCATCATCTACTCGGCCCTCGGCTCGATAGTAGCCGTTGGGTAAACGTTCTAAGCGATCGCCGTGGCGACGAAGAGGGGTGAAGGGGGAGGGATGAGAAGAACCTCTTTTACTCTTAGCTTCTATAGCCTGGCACAGGACAGGTAAACAAGGTGTATCGGCAAAGTACACTTGATGATGATCCCGATTCAGCAGTTCAGTCGAGAGCCCCATAGACGGAGGAATGATGAATGCTTCGCCTCTCTCTGCTGGCTGTCCTTCTGCGTCCGTAATGACAACATCAAGACCGAGAGCAGGAGTGGTAAAAGTAGCAGGAGCGCAAGGTTGTACTACAGTTCCAGTAATGTATGCTCCACCGATCTCGGTCCCACCGCAGTATTCTATGATGGGTTTGTAGCCTGCCAAAGACATGAGGAACAACATATCTTGTGAATTGGAACACTCACCTGTAGAGCTAAAAGCTTTAATCGTGCTCCAGTCCAGCCCTCTCATACAATTAGTATTTTTCCATGCTGTTACTAAACTAGGCACTACACCCAGCATAGTGACGTGGGCATCTTGAATGAATTTTCCGAACTCTCTGGTCGTTGGGGTGCCGTAGTACAAGGCGATCGCGGCCTGATTAATCAAACTGGCATAGATCAGCCATGGCCCCATCATCCAACCTAGATTGGTCGGCCAAGCCACCACATCTCCAGCATGAATGTCTTGGTGTAGATGTCCATCTACGGCACATTTAATCGGCGTGGTCTGCGTCCAAGGAATGGCCTTGGGTTCACCAGTGGTCCCAGAAGAGAACAAGATATTAGTGTGAGCTGATGCAACCGCAGGTATAGGCTGAAATTGCTGTCGATCACTGAGGAAATTTTGCCAGGACAGATCACCCGATCGCAATTGAGTGTTAGAAGAAGTAGCAAGAACGATCGCTTTTGAAGACTGTGCCTCTATGATTTTGGTATAGAGAGGTAATTGCTTTCCAGCCCGCAGAATCAAGTCTTGCGTGAATACTGCTTTTGCTTGCGCGATCTGTAAGCGGATAGCGATTTCAGGTGCAGCAAAGCTATCCGCGACCGACACCACCACACAACCCGCCTGAACAATCCCCAAATAAATCGCAACTGCTTCTACTGTCATCGGTAAGACAACAGCGATCGCATCTCCTGGCTGGAAACCCAGTTCTACCAAACCATTTGAAATCTGATTCACCAAACTACGCAGTTCGCCATAGGTGAGGGTAGCCAGCGAACCTCCCTCCGGTTGGAAGACAATGGCTGTAGCGCTATTGGGGGCTTGGAAACAACTTTCCACAATATTGAGCCGAGCATTGACCAACCACTGAGGCGATTCAACTCCTTGGGATAAATCTAGAATCTGTGTATAGTTTTGCTGAAAGCGAATTCCCAACCGTCGCATCATGACTTGCCAAAACTCATCTCGATGCTGACAGGACCAAGTATGGAGGCCGACATAGGTGGCGATCGCCTGCTCTCGCATTAAAACCGCAATATTTGTAGATTGAATTTGCTCCAGAGAAGGAGACCAGGCAGGAGGAGGCCCCTGATTTTCATCCCAGTCAGCAAAAGTTTTGGTGTAGAGGAGTTGATGTAACGCCCAAGGGTGCTCAGGTTTCAAAAGATGTTGAGTGAAATATTGCCAACACTCAATCGTTGGTAAAGCAGCAAGCAACTGATTGATCTGAGGCAAAAGTTGAGTAGCAATGTGGTTTTCAAGGCCACAGATCAGGAGTTGCGCCAAGGACAATTGTTTGGCGATCGCAATTCACCCCTTGCAAAAATAGATTTGAATCTAGCTGCCTAATGGGGAGTGATGAAAAGCCTCAAGTCATTTGAGAGGAAATGGAATAAAAATTTAGAGCGTGTATGATGAAGCTTGAAACACTCCTCTGCATCTATGTTAATACACTTATCTGCCTGACCTCTAAAGCTTTACTAAGCTTGATTTCCAAGAGTTAGAGATTGATTACAAACATTTAATATGTTTACAGAAAAGCAGTTGGCACTCAATCTTGATCCCACAGCGATTGCTCAATCACCAAAATTTGGCAATTTAGTTGAGCGAGCAATAGAAATATTGGAGGCAATGTTGTCCAGTGAGCAGCTCTCTGTACAAGAGCGGATGAATCTTGCTGCCAAAATTTTGGAACTAGAACAACAAAAGGTAATCCAACAGACATCTGTAGCAAGTCAGGCAGATTCATGGGCCTTAAATCTCTCTGAGCCTTGGAAACAATGGATCATTGAGAACAAGCTTCGCCAAGTTCCAGACTCTGTTTTAGTTGAGACAATGGTCCGCGAAGGAATTGATGCAGCCCTAGCAACTCAGGCAGTCAGCTATATTGCAACCGAAAAAACCTTTCAAACAGAAAGTGAAACACTGCAACGTCTACGTAAACTAGAGTCTATTCTGACGATTCAACGCCAACTCACACAGCTATCTCCTAACTTTAGTACGATTGAACGGCGCGATCGCATCTCTAGAGAAGAATTTTTAGAAAAATATTACGCAACCAACACACCTGTTATTTTGACAGGCATGATGGCGGACTGGCCTGCCCTTTCCTCGTGGACTCCTGACTTTTTAAAGACGAATTACGGTCAAGCAGAAGTACAAATCCAATTTGGTCGCAGCTCAGACCCCAGCTACGAAATCAATACTAATCAACATAAGCGGGCAATCAAGCTTAGCGAATATGTAGATATGGTGGTTCAGGGTGGAGAAAGTAATAACTACTACATGGTTGCCAACAATGGCAACCTTGAGCGCGAAGACCTCAAAGGTCTGTTCAAGGACTTTATCATGTTTCCGGAACTACTGAACCCTGAAAGCACAAAAGGCACAGTCTTCTTTTGGTTTGGGCCAGCAGGCACCGTTACTCCGTTGCACCACGACCCAATGAACTTGATGATGGCTCAAGTGTATGGACGCAAGCGCTGGCGGCTAATTTCACCCGCTGCCACTCCCTTGGTTTACAACGATATTGGTGTCTTCAGTCGTGTAGATTTGGAGAATATAGATTACGAAAAGTATCCACTCTTTAAAGATGTTCAGATTATTGAAACAGTATTAGAACCTGGAGAGGTAATTTTCGTACCAGTGGGATGGTGGCATCAAGTCAAAGGGCTGGACGTTAGCATCTCGCTGTCATTTACCAATTTCATCTTCCCCAACACATACTCACATCAAAACCCTCATATTACTTCATCGACAGACACATCATCGACAGGCAAAGCGGCTCAAAGTAGTCAGGTAGCGTCAGGGCAAGCAACTTTGCTGGCTCAGCAGTCTAATTTGGTCCTGAATCATGGCCCTCTCACGAATGAGATAGTTGAGAGCCTCAATGCTTCATACCTGGTAGATGAGATCTTTGCCGAGGAACCGTTAATTATTTCGTTTGGTTTTGTCTCTTGGGATGGTCTTCCTCAGTTTGATTTTTACGGCAGAACCAAAAAATTGGCTCAGTTAGCTGTAAACCTATCAACCGAATTTTGGTGCGAGACTTATCCAACAGTTGGTATCAGCGCGGCATCCCAGGACTAGGACACACAGTTAACGAAGTTGTAGATAGCCTGAAACAACTAATTGTTCAAATTGCCCCTAGCAAAGTCATTATGATTGGGCAGTCTATGGGTGGGTATGCCGCCATTATGTTTGGACAACTGTTAGGAGCCGATCAGATCATTACTTTTGGTCCTCTGTCCTGCCTAGACTCCGCTCAAGCGATCGCAATGGGCGATACTCGCTGGCTCTCCATCATGGAAGCCCTAGAGACAAATCCTCCTAGTGTTCGTTATTTTGACTTGCCTACACTCTGCCAGACTTCTCCTCATACTCCAGATATACGTATCTTCTATGGTAAAAAGCCAGATCCAGAAACACCTGGAACTGTGAATTTAGACGATCTGCATGCTAGCCGCTTTAATGCCTTACCAAACTGCACAATTCAAGCATTTGAGGAATCAGGGCATGCAATTGTCAAATATTTGGTAGATCACAAGTTGATGGATAACTTGCTACTCAAGACAATTTTTTAAGCAGGTGGTTATTGCATGTAAAGATCGCTTTCCAAGCCATCCCAAAAGACCGCGATCGCTTCCAGAATCTCTCGACCTCCTTGGAAAAACTTGACTGGATCAAAATCAGAGCTGAAGTAAACAGCTTCAATCTCTTCTAACGTATGTCCTGCATGTTGCGCTTCTACGCGGTTGTGCCAAGTGAAGAAGGCTAACGGTAGTTGAGGATGTCGAGTTTGTTTAATCTTTAGCAAACCATCTTCTAGCTCTTGCCAGAACCCTGCTGCGGCCCAATGCTCCACGGCAAAGCTCGCACCTTCCGCAATTTGGGGGTCGTCGCTGCCGTAGAGCCGAATCAACTCATCACAGAAATGCAGCGTTGCTGGTGTGCCATGCTTACGTTTACCAATATCCGCGAAATTCAGCTCTAAACTGGCTGCAACTGCCACTAACCATTCAAAGTGAGCGGCGCGGAAACGACAAATTCCTCCATCTACTGTGCCTTCTGTTCCGACCAGTTCTGGATCACCTTCTTGCTCTTTTTCTGCCTCAGTTAAAGATGGCTGATTGGCGATCGCTTGCCCAGGCTTACGGTAGATTACGCCTAATTCATTTAAGAGAATTTCACGGCTCGCACGAGACTGTTGGAGTGTCGGAGCATTAATCTCCTTTTGTAGTGCTGCAATTAAAAACTGATTAGAGAAAACCGAGAATTGCTGGATAAAGTGCCGTAACTCAGCATCTGTCGCTTCACCCTGCTGAAACCAACGGGTGTAAGCATTGTTTGTAATAATTCGGTGTTGGAGAAAGTGGCAATCGATTTCAGCCAGAAAAGCTTGAAACTCGGTCACTTGGTCTTGAGTTAGCTGGCCTTGCTGCAAACGTTCTTGTATTCGAGAAGAGATTGCAGGAGTAGGCGAGTTGAGAACTGTAGTCATCATCGAAGTTCTCCTGAGAAGAGAGAGAAAAACTAAAAATCCAGATTAAGCGCTCCAACTGTAGAGATAATTGAGATCCTCTAAGTGCGTAGCCTGAGCAGTCAGCCTGAGGGGGCGGAAGGTGTCAATCATGACAGCTAATTCATCAGTGCGCTCTTTACCAATCGACCCTTCATACATACCGGGATGGGGACCGTGGGGGATGCCGCTAGGATGCACAGTGACAGAAGCTTCTTCGATGCCTCTGCGTGACATAAAGTTACCCGCAGCGTAGTAAAGCACCTCATCCGAATCGACATTGGAGTGATTGTAGGGCGCAGGAATGGCGAGTGGGTGGTAGTCGAACAGACGCGGCACAAAAGAACAAATCACAAACCCAGCCGCCGCAAAGGTTTGATGCACAGGAGGCGGCTGGTGCACCCGTCCGGTAATTGGTTCAAAATCCTCAATATTTAAAGCATAAGGATACAGATGACCATCCCAACCCACCACATCTAGCGGATGATAGTGATAGAGATAATGCGTAATACAACCCTGCGCCTTAATTTGAACTTCAAACTCCCCTGCTTCATCGTGAGCCACTAAGTCTTGGGGTGGGCGAATGTCCCGCTCACAATAAGGCGCATGTTCCAGAAACTGGCCGTACCGATTCAGATACCGCTGAGGTGGTTCGATATGTCCCTGAGCTTCGATCGCCAACATCCGCTGCTCACTCTCTGCATCTGGCAGAATCCGCCACAGTACCCCAGTCGGAATCACCAAATAATCTCCCGGTCGATAAGGCAGCACACCATACTGGCTCTCCAATATCCCTGTACCCTGATGGATAAAGATCACCTCATCTCCGTGAGCAAAGCGGTACCAGTAAGCCATCGGCTCTGTTGGTTGAGCGACAGAAATACAGACATCGGAATTTACTAGTAAAGGAATTCGAGCCGCGATCGCATCTCCACCTGCTGTGACATCTGCGGTGCGTAAATGACGATGCCGCAAGGCACTCGATTCTTCATAAGCAATTTTGGTGTCTTGATGAGATAACACCTTATAAACCTGAGTTGGTGGCCGCAAGTGGTACAACAAAGATTGCACCCCCGAAAACCCTTGGACACTAATCAATTCTTCGTGATAAAGCGAGCCATCCGGTTGACGGAATTGCGTATGCCGTTTATGGGGAATTGCTCCTAGTTTGTAGTAGTAGCTCATAACTTCTCAAAGATTTCCTCTCAGCGCTTGTTCTCGTTCGATCGCTTCAAACAGTGCTTTAAAGTTGCCTTCACCAAATCCTTGGGCTCCGTGGCGCTGAATGATTTCAAAGAATAGGGTGGGGCGGTCTTGGACAGGTTGGGTGAAGATCTGGAGGAGATAGCCTTCCGAATCGCGATCGATCAGAATGCCCAACTGAGCAAGTTGATCAATCGGTTCTTCTAGAGCACCGACACGGGAAGCTAAGTTTTGGTAATAGGTGGGGGGAGTCTGGAGAAACTCAACGCCAGAGCGTTTTAGTTGGGTGACTGTTTCAATAATGTTGTGGGTTGCTAAAGCAATATGCTGAATCCCAGGTCCGTGGTGATATTCTAAGAATTCATCAATCTGTGATTTGCGTTTGCCGTGGGCGGGTTCGTTGATGGGGAGCTTAATTTTGCCTGTGCGATCGCGCATCACTTTCGACATCAAAGCAGAATATTCTGTAGAAATTGCTTGATCATCAAAGTGCATTAATAGCTCAAAGCCCAGCGTATCGGTGAAGAACTGCACCCAGCGATCCATTGCGCCATATTCTACGTTAGCAACCACATGATCAATCGCGGTTAGCCCTGCCCCCACCCGTTGATGCGCCTCCTGCCGTATAGCGAAACCAGGAGCAAATCCTTGGTACTGATTGCGCTCGACAAACTTAAGCAGCGTATCTCCATAGACATGAATAGCGGCGTAGCGGAACACCCCTTGCTCGTCTTGATCCTCCGTCAGTGCGATCGCTTCTCTAGCTCCACGAGATGTTGTTTCCCAGAAGGCTTTCTCTGCATCTGGCACTTCTAGAGCAATCACTGCCACACTATCGCCATGTTTCAGCACACTCTGCGCGATCGCGTGATCTGGATGCAGAGCGCTACTCAAGACCAAACGAATTTCTCCCTGCTCCATGACATAGGAGGTGATGTCGCGGCTTCCGGTACTTAATCCCCGATAGACAGTATTGCTAAAGCCAAAGCAATCAGCATAAAAGAGAGCTGCCTGCTTGGCATTACCCACGTAGAATTCTAGGTGATCAAAGCGTTTAATGGGGCAAATACCATGCATGGGGATTCCTCCTGACCAGCCGCTTCTACCGCAGCGCACCGCTCCCACTCCTCACACCAAAATCCATGACTATTCCAGCTGATAAAAGGCGCTCGACCTTACCTACCTTTATTCACTGGATCTCACTACTTAAATCGGAGATGTTTTCTGTCAATGCAGCGTCAGAATACAGACTCTTCCTGAGAGGGGTTCTGTGGTTTGCAGCTTACTTGCTACTAACCCTATAGTAAGATTATAGATTTTATTTTTGGTCCGTCTCAAGGGTTAATTTTTGACAAGGCAATTAGGTTGAGTACGGACATCTAAACCACCTCGAAGATAATCCGTATTTGAGGTAACTCTAGATGCTGTCATCAGTTAGTACCTTTCTTTCAGCGATCGTAGATTATGCAGGTCTCTTTCCACCCGCTCAGTTGAGCCTAAAAGCAGCAATGGCGAATTATGCTCAATATCACGCTTCTCCTGACGCTTGGATGCTGGGGCGATTCGTCCTACCCGCCTCACACCTAGAAGAATTCATTGCTCTCTTACCTACCTTCCCGTTCGCCCAGTGGCCGCTTAGCATCATTATTTCTCAGGATTTTGAGCCTGTTCTCAGTCGAGTTCAATCTTTAGCGGCTCATAACCCTGTGATCGCCATCCAAGCTCTCGAATTTCCTTCCCTACCACTAACTAAAATCACCGCTCTCGATCTACTGCCACAAGTAGAAACTTTTTTTGAAATTCCTCTGGATCAGGATTTAACTCCTTACTTAGACGTGTTACACCACCAAGGAGCCTCTGCCAAAATTCGGACTGGTGGAATCACTGCGGCTGCCTTTCCCAGTGCAGCACAACTCTATGAATTTATCTTTGCCTGTGCTCAAGCTCAAGTCTCCTTCAAGGCCACTGCGGGTCTCCATCACCCCCTACCTGGCGAGTACCCGTTGACCTACGAACCAGAGAGTGAGGTCACAACGATGCCTGGCTTCTTAAATGTGGCGCTGGCTTCAGCTTTGGTCTACTGGCAAAAGATTACTTCGGAAACTGCTTTAAGCCTGCTGCAAGAACAGTCGGCTGATCAGTTTCTACTAACAGACAGCGCTATTCGTTGGAACCAACATCAGCTGAGCCTGCCAGAACTAGCGATCGCCCGTAAACAGATCTTCCGCTCCTTCGGCTCCTGCTCGTTTGTAGAACCAATTGCTGGACTGCAAGCCATGCAGCTCTTATCAAAACCTGAGCCACAGACAAGACAAGAACTTAGCAACAAAAAGATATAAATCAGCCTATCTTTATCTCTTGGATAAATTCGCGATCGCGGTGATTAATTCAAGGGGGTCGATGGGTTTAGCTAGATGAATCTCAAATCCAGCGGCGATCGCTTGTTGTTGGTTGACTTCACCCGCATAAGCAGTCAGCGCAATCGCAGGCAGACTTCTTTCCAGTTGTGAGGTCAAAGCTTGAACTTCTCGCAATAGAGCATACCCATCCATTTCGGGTAGCCCAATATCGCTGACCAGAACATCGGGTTGGAATTCTAGTAATAGCTCCAATACAGCTCGCGCTGAAGATACTGCAATCACTGTTGCGCCTACATCTTCCAGGACAAAATGAACCAGTTCTAAGTTATCCGGTTCATCGTCTACTACGAGCACTTTGACTCCTTGCAAATTGGAAGATTGATCAACCAGAACTGCCGTGCCAACTCCTTCTGTATCTGTGGTCAGCAAAGGTAGCAGCACCGTAAAACTGGCACCTTGACCTTCTCCGGAACTCGCAGCTTGCACCCTGCCACCATGAATCTCTGTTAAATGTTGAACGATCGCTAATCCCAGACCTAAGCCGCCAAAGTTGCGAGTGGTAGAACTGTCAGCTTGGCGAAAGTAGTCGAATACATGCGGTAGGAACTCTGGGTTAATTCCTTTGCCTGTATCGTTGACTGTGATTTTGGCCTCTAGATCAACATACTCTAAGCAAACTTCAACTTTGCCTCCGGTTGGGGTAAATTTAATCGCATTAGAAAGCAAATTCCAGAGAATCTGTTGCAGGCGAGCCACATCTCCAGCGATAAATTTACCTCGTGGTTCTAAGCGAGTTGTAAGTTGAATATGCTTAGCTTCAGCCGCTAAACGGATATTCTCTAAAGCGGCCTCAATGGTGGGCACTAGGTCAACCGCAGTACTGTTTAAGTGGAGTTTGCCGCGCAAAATGCGGGAAATATCTAATAAGTCTTCGATTAATTGAGTTTGGAGTCTGGCGTTGCGCTCAATCGTTTCTAGAGCGTAGTTCACTTTGTCTGCATCCAATTTACCGCTGCGGAGGATTTGGACCCAGCCTAGAATCGGGTTCAGGGGCGATCGCAACTCGTGAGACAGCACTGCGAGAAACTCATCCTTGAGTTGATTGGCTTCCTCTAGTTCTTTAGCTTGCTGGCGGAACCGTTCTTCTGAAAGCCTCAGTTGTTCTAGCGTTTCTTCGTACTCCCGGCGGAGCCGTTCTTTGTCTAAGCTTTCTTGTACGGCAATAGCCAAGCGATATAATGGCTTGCCCTTTAGCACATAGTCGCTCAAGCCCTGCTTCATGCCTCTGACAGCCACTTCCTCAGAGCCACTATTAGTAAACATGACTACAGGGCAGTGGGGGTAGCAAAGTTTTATACTTTGCAGGATTTCTAAGCCGTTGCTCCAACGCAGTTGGTAGTCAGTCACGACCAAATCAAACTCTCCTGCCTCCAGAGCTTGGGTAAACTCACTTGCTTCGCCAACTTCTTGAACTTGCAAATCGAAAAATGTTTTCTTCAATTCACGAATGGCGAGTAGGCGATCGCCCTGATTATCGTCAATCAGCAAGACACGGAGCATTACAATTTCAGCGGGTGGCGCAGGGTGGACGAGGGAATAGGCGAAAAGCTAAAGATCAGGTTACAGCGTTAGCAGGCAAGCTGGGAATCAACCTTAAGACTGTACTGCTTGTTAAAGAAATCACTCAATATATTTTCTTGTATTAATTGACACTGAATCATATTAGAACTCAGCGGGGGCTGGCAATTCGAGCCAAAAGCGACTGCCTGTACCCAAATCAGACTCCACATTAGTCTGCCCACACATCCGCTCCAACGCACGCCGCAGAACGGCTAATCCAATGCCAGTACCAAGATAAGTTTCTTCGGCATGTAGGCGCTCGAACCCACCAAAAATACGATTGTGGTTTTCGGAAGCGATCCCGATGCCGTTATCTTCCACCCACAGGCACACTTAGTGATCCCGAGGTTTGGTCCATATCCTTACCTGTGGCTATATGCCAGGAGACACAAATTTAATAGGGTATAGCTCGCGCTCTGCAAGCAAGCGATCGCCCTAGTTGTCATTGATAACCACAATATCTATTGGCTGTCCTAATGCGCTCCATCCTTCAAAGGATAATTATTTCTACGAACAAATAATAAATCAAGACTCAGCGGTGCTGCTCTCCTGAGCTGCTTGCAGCTCTAACCAAAAGCGGCTCCCTTGTCCCAAAGCTGACTCAACTCCCACTCGCCCTCTCATACGCTCAGCTCCTTTGCGGACGATCGCCAGCCCTACGCCTGTCCCCGGATAAGCCTGCCTGGTGTGCAATCGCTCAAAGGCTTGAAAAATCCGCTCATGATATTGAGGCGCAATGCCAATACCGTTATCTTCGATCCACAGCCGCACCCATCCAGACCGCAATTCTGCCCAGATGTGAATCTGAGGCTGTCTGTCTTCGGGGACAAATTTCACGGCATTATTCAAGAGATTCAGCAAAGCTTGAATCAAGGTGAGCCGATGGCCTATCACCTCTGGCAGCGGGTGATCTACTGTCACCATTGTGGGTCGGGCTTGCCACTCAGCTGCTATTTTCTCGACTACTGTCGTTACTAGTTCAGTTAGGTTGAGCGGTTGAACGATAATCTCAGCTCGCGACAAGCGCCCATAATCTAGCAAATCGTTGACTAGCTGGTCCGCTTGTTGGGCGGAAGCCGCAATTTCCTGAGCATACCGTTGCCCTATGGCATCCAGGCGATCGCCGTAGTCTTCCAAAAGGGCTTGAGATAAACCTTGCATAGACCGTAGGGGAGCGCGTAAATCGTGGGACACCGAATAGCTAAAAGTCTCTAAGCCATCAATTGCTTCTTCGAGAGCTGTAGTGCGTTCTGCCACTCGTTGTTCTAGTTGATTGGTATAACCTTGAAGTTGGTCTCGCAATCGAGTTTGCTGAATCGCGATCGCCAGTTGACTCGCCACTTCTTGAGCAATTTGTTGATCTTCAGCACTGAAGGCATCCCTTGCCTGAGCCAATAAAATCAAATCTCCTAAAACAGAGTTCTCAACGGTGAGGGCGATCGCTAGAAAGCTATGATATCCAGCGGTCAGGATTTGCTCTAAGCCCACGGAGCGTTGCGGCAAATCTGCTAGGTCTTTGACATACCAAATCGGTTCTCGATCCCATAGCATGGCAATTGGAAAGCGATCGCTAATCGGTAGGATAGTTCCCGCCACATCATTGGCAACTGCTCCAGCTAGGATCTGAAGTTCAGCGGTTTCGATGTCAAACAGAACCACAGCCGACTGGTTGCAAGGCAGCACGTTGCTCAGGTGAGATAGAGCGGAATGGGCGATCGCAGATGGAGCCTCTAGGCTCAGAATTGCTTGGTCAATCTGATGTACAGCTTCTAGTCGTTGAATTGAACGTTGCAGTTTGGCTTCTGCTTGCTTGCGAGTCGTGATATCAAACCGAACCGCGAGATATTGCAGCGGCTTACCTGATTCATCCAAAAACGGCACGATTGTGGTGTCAACCCAATAGCTGGTGCCATCCTTGGCTCGGTTCTTAATCTCTCCCTGCCAAACTTCTCCCTGGGTAATCGTGGACCAGAGCTGCCGAAAGAATTCTTGAGAGTGGTACCCAGAGTTAATCAGGCGATGAGTTTGGCCAATCAATTCAGCTCGGCTAAATTGCGAGATTTGACAAAACTGGTCATTTACCTCTGTGATCACGCCATGACTATCTGTGGTGGCTAAAATTGCGGCTTGATCCAGAGCAAATTTCACATCTGACAGGTCTTTGAGTAGTTGCCGCTGAGCCATCTCCGCTTGGATACGTTCCGTTAGATCCCGCGCTACCCCAATCACACCCACAATGTTTCCTTCAGCATCACGGCAAGGATCTTTGCTTGTGAGAAATATGCGGACCTCGCCTCCTACCAAAAGGGGTTCTTCCGAGGCTTGAGAGATGCCTGTTTCTATCACAGAGCGATCGATCTTTTGCAGCGCGATCGCCTGCTTCAAAGGAATTAACTCTAGATCAGATTTTCCTAAAATTTCTGTCTTTGGCTTACCAAAAACACGTGCTGTTGCCGAGTTGACTAGTTGATATCTTCCCTGAAGATCCTTGACAAACACCGCATCTGCCGTTTCTTCAATCACCCGCTCCAGCAAGTTATAGCTCTCTTGCAAGGCTTCCTCACTACGCCTACGTTCTGTAATGTCGCGAGTGACTTTAGAAAAACCATATAGCTTCTGGTTCTCATCGTAGAGGGCAGTAATCACCACACTCGCCCAAAACAACGAACCATCCTTGCGTCTTCGCCAACCTTCGTCTGTATAGTGTCCTTCCGCAATTGCAACTTGCAACCCATAAGCAGGCTTATTTTGAGCGATCGCTGCTTCTGGATAAAAGATCGAAAAATGATGACCCAAGACTTCTGCGGCCTTATACCCCTTCAGTACTTCTGCACCACTGTTCCAACTGGTAATGTATCCATTAGCATCCAGTCCAAAGATGGCGTAGTCCCGGACTCCCTCTATCAGAAGACGGTATTGCTCCTCACTCTCTTTCAGGATCGCAAAAGCCTTTTCAGCCCTTTGTCTAGCACTTCGTAAAGATTGACTGAGCCAACTAATGAATAGACCCTCAAAGACAAAGATTGAAATTCGGGTTAGGTTAACCGCATCTGTAACCTGTAAGCTGAAATACGGGGGGATAAAGAAATAAGTTCCGAATAACGTGCATAATCCTGTTGCAAGTAGCCCTGCTCGGAACCCGCCGTACCAAGCACTAAACATGACGGGCAAGACGAAAACCAAAAGTGGAGCGTTTTCGCGTAGCAGTGGCGTTAGCAAGAATCGCAATAATAGAGCGAATAGGGTTGCCAACACTGCAACACTATACTCTGATTGCAGCAACTGCTTTGCTCTGGCCATTACCCAAGTTTCCTTAGAGAGTTCGGAGGCGCTTTGCTGCTTTTATGCCTTTCTAAAGAAATTAGCAGAATTGCGATCGCTCTAAACTCATCCTAATCTGACTTCTGTACCTTCAACAGCCTTTCAGGTAGCGATAAGTAGCAATGACACTACTTTAACTAACCGCAGCGCCGCAAGGATTCGCCCATCTCCATCACGGAAGAGCGTTCTGAGCGCTGTTGACTATCAGTTCTCCCTTGAGATTTCTCTCTAGCCAGCGATCGCTTAGGAGCTAGCAAGCGGTCTATCTGTCGCAGCAGTCCTGCTGACTCAACACTTTTGCTGAGGTAAGCATCAGCTTCCAGCCCTAGATCAGAAGTTTGGCTGAGGATATCATCCGTGAAAAAAGATGAGATCAAAATTATCAAAGGTGGATTAGCTACACGCTGCCTCAATCGGCAAATCACATCCGGGCCATCTGTATTGATTTGGTAGCGTCGTGGGGGCATGGAAAAGTCAATCAGGACAAGATCAAATCGCTCTGCTTCTCGTAGAAAGGCATCTGGATCAGTAAAGGTGGACACAGCATAGCCATGCTGGCCGAGCCTAGCTTCTAAGATGAAGCACCAAGCCTCATTATCATCAACGATCGCAATTTGATACATTTGAAACTCGTACTTGCGCCCAGCAAATGTAACACTCCTATGTTTGTTCTACTGCATGTCGGCCCATACGCTCCCTACCTTCCGATAGACTCACTCGCCTGAAGGCCCAAAACTTCAAGTACAGGGTGAGAAATTACCTCTAAAGGTGGGGTTGGTTATGTTTACGGTTACCGAATATTAAGAGCACAGCCATGACGATCGCTCCACCAATCGCAGTGGCCGCTATGGCTGAGTTCGCTAATTGACGCACTGCAATCGCCACAAAGGCCCAGATGAACACCGAGGTAAAGGCAATATCAGCGCGTCGTATGGCCACAAGCGCTCCAATGATTGTCGCAACGACCAACATCGCGACTGTCCAACTAGTGGCACTTAAACCCCAGCGATCCCAGCCAGAACTATACAGCGCTGAGGCTACATTGACGATGGTAGCGACAGAAATCCAGCCTAAGTAAATGCTAAACGGGATATGGGCCAACCATTTGCGATCGCGCGACACTCGTCCGCCATCATGTAGCTGCAAATAAGCTCCAATCAATGGCAGCAGAATCACTAACATTGCCGCCACCGAAGGCCAAAACAGTTGTAGCGTGAAGAGATAAACCCAAGCAATCTGAGCTAAGCAAGCCACAATCAGCAGAGAGCTAGCCCGCCGCAGCGTAGCCTCTTGGCGCTGAGCAGGGCCGAGCTGATAAACCCCATAGGCAATGAGTCCAAGATAAATTAGACCCCAAATTGCAAAGGCGTAGTTAGCCGGGGTAATCTGCACACCCCCCAGAATGGTGTTGGCAACCGCGCCAATGTTTAACCCCGCAATCGGGAAAAAATTCGAGAGTGCGTTGACTAGCAGCGTTGCGACGATGGCCACAAGCGTTGCGATCGCCAAGCTCATGCCTGCGCGCGATCCCGATCTAGATTCTGGCGGCGACACTTTCATAAAACGGCTAAAACATCCTGAATCAGGTCTTCTAAATGCTGCTCACAAAATTGCTCGGCTGCGGCTAAAGACATGCCTCGCTCCAAGGCGTAGGTTTCAAACGCATTGTAAATCATGGCTCTAGCAATGTCCTGTTCTTCTGGACCGATTGCCCAACGCAGCTCAATACATCCTTGAAGAATTAAATTGATGAGTTGCCCCTCTTGTCTCAAATCAGCAATCAATGCGTCTGCCACACTCTCAGAATTAGGCCCACGATTCTGACTCATAGAATTCACAAACGTCTCCTTTCAGTCTAAACAGCACCCATTAAGGTGAGGGCTTAGCCTAGCGGATAGCCAGGTGGGACAGGTTTTCGGAGTATGAGGCGATCGCCCTTCAGTTAGATGTTCATCGTTGCTAAGTGCGCTATTCTGCCCAGAATTGCTGTCGTATTCCTGAATTGCAGCGCGATCGCAGTGTCTTAAAAAGTTGCTTCCCAGAGTTGCCATGAGAACCATCCGCTTACCATCGGGTCAATCAATTCCAGCCTTAGGAATGGGCACTTGGAGGATGGGAGAAGCTGCCAATCAACGTTCCACCGAAGTTGCAGCCTTGCAGCATGGGCTTAATCTCGGTATCAGCCTGATTGATACAGCCGAAATGTACGGGGAAGGCGGTGCTGAAACAGTGATTGCTGAAGCCATTGCTGATCGGCGTTCTTCCGCTTTTTTAGTCAGCAAGGTTTATCCACACAACGCCTCTCGTCAAGACGCGATCGCTGCCTGTGAGCGCAGTTTACGACGGCTCAAAACCGATTATCTTGATCTTTATTTATTGCACTGGCGAGGTTCTGTTTCTCTTTCGGAAACCTTGGAAGCCTTTCAAACCCTGAAGCAGGCAGGCAAAATCCGAGATTACGGTGTCAGCAATTTCGACGTAGCCGATATGAAGCAAGCTGTTGCTTTACCCGGAGGAGAAGCGATCGCCACCAATCAAGTGCTTTACAACTTGATGCGTCGTGGCGTTGAGTGGGACTTGTTACCTTGGTGCCGCCAACAAAGTATCCCGATTATGGCCTACTCACCGGTAGAACAAGGCCGACTGCTCCAGCATCGTACCCTACAGACCATTGCCCAACAAAGAAACGTAACTCCCGCCCAAATCGCGATCGCTTGGTTGCTGCACCAAGAAAATGTGATTGTCATTCCTAAATCCAGCAGTATCGCTCACGTAGAAGAAAATCGAGCCACGCTGGATTTGCAACTCACTCCGGAGGATCTGCAAGCCTTAGATGCGGCTTTTCCAGCCCCAACGAAAAGAGTATCCCTAGAAATGTTGTAAAAATAGAGCAAAAACAAAGGCCCAGGTAGCAATAACCTGAGCCTATACAAATTAAATTTGATGAGCTAGAGAACCTAACCAGACATTAAGTTTGGCAAGTTTAACTCTCTCAATCCTTGAAAACTAATGGGCTTGAGAATCAAGCGACAAAAGTTCAGGGATTAATAACCGCGAGAGAAACTGTCGTTTCTGCGGCCACCGCCACCACCGAAGGAACCACCACCACCACGGTCTTCACGAGGCTTGGCTTTGTTAACCTTCAAATCGCGGCCCATCCACTCAGCTCCGTCCAATGCTTCAATGGCAGCTGCTTCTTCAGCGTCTGCACCCATTTCTACGAAGCCGAAGCCACGCATCCGACCAGTTTCGCGATCGGTGGGAAGCTGAACTCGCTTAACTGAGCCGTATTCAGCAAATACAGCAGTCAAATCTGCTTCTGTAACTTCATAGGACAAATTGCCTACATAAATCGACATAGCTTGTCTCCAAAATCATAGGGGTGTAGAGATTGAGATTTCGGAGAGAAGCTTGCCAATACCAAAGGTGAAAAAACCGTCAATGCTAAAAACAAACGCTGCAACCGATTACTAATTCTCTTCTCAACCATAACACAATAGTTAGGTGGTGTGTTGAGTTATTTCCTGACCAGAAAATCTTAATTTTACTTTCTGGTGGACCACCACACCTAATCGTTTATTTGCCGCCTAGTCCATCATGTCTCTTAGGGTCTTTCTTTTCTTTCTTGGCCCCATCAGACTGGGCTTTCGGTTTTTTAGATTCTTTGTTGCCTTTCTGCTCTTTAGACATAACGCTTCCTTAAACTAGAGTTACTTTTCCGCCGAGATAACTAGCAAATCAGCGATTCACCATCAGCCTGCTCTGTTACCATGCACCCTTGGGTAAGAGCTACGCTTGGCAAGCATCCTCTATCACAGGATTGGCACTTGCAGCTTTAGCTTGTAAATCCACCCAAGCATCTTGATGAAACCGAACCACCCGTGAAATGGAGTTGCGAGAGTGCTCGGACGTAGAGACTGACAAAGTAACGTTACGCTGTCCAGGATCTACGATGTGCTTCACTGTGCAGGTTTGCATCTTGTTGTTGCAATAAGCAACAATGCGATCGCCCACTTGAATTTCTAACGCTTGAATTTTCAATGACCACCAAACCTATGAAGAAACTAGCTTAGCTGGATGGATTCAATGCTACCAACGAGGTGATAGCGATTGAATAATGCTTTTTTAATTAGGGGTAATTTGCAGATTTGCCGCTCTTAAGCAAGTTCTAGGCTCAGAAGGAAACTACGTATCGTGAGTCCTTAGCTTTACTAAGAGTTTCGGTGTTTTTTAATGGTACCACATAAAGGCTTGAAATCTTATCAAAAGCTCTATTTTCTCGTCAATAGCAATTTTGCCCAAAATATTCCTAAGAAGATTTTAATTAAGTCAGCTTCTTGAAAAGAGGTGCGTACATCTTCTCCACAGAGTTGTGCCAGTCTTCCCCTGCAAACAAAAAGCACCCCAACTAGAGGTGCTCAAACAAGTGAAAGATTTCGGTTAACGCCATTACTCGCTTAGTAATGCGATAGGGCGATCGCTCCGCTGAAGTAAGCCCACGTCAGATCTCAGAACGGAGAGAAGATAGCGGCTAAAATTGATTCAGCTTTTTGCTTTTCAGCTAACTCACGAAAATATTCAGAGAAGCAGGAGCTGATCCTCAGGCTACCTGGATCTGCCGAGAACAACTTTCCAGCATTTGCGTGAGCTTAGCTGCGGGAACAGGACGACTGAAGTAGAATCCTTGGCCTTCATGACATCCCCGTTGGCGCAGGTAATCCAACTGTTCCTCAGTTTCTATCCCCTCCGCTGTAATGCTTAACCGCAGGCTTTTTGCCAAGGCAATGATCGCATCACTCACCGCAGCACTGTCTGGATTCGACAGTATATCTTGCACAAAGGAGCGATCGATCTTGAGCAGACTCACCGGAAATTGCTTTAAGTAATTGAGGGAGGAATATCCTGTACCGAAGTCATCTAGAGCCAGCAAGATGCCCAACCCCTGTAATTGTTTTAGGGTATCAATCGATCGCTCTAGCTCCACCATCAACGCGCTTTCAGTCACTTCCAATTCTAGATAGGCTGGCTCTAGCTCCGTCTCTGCTAAAACCTGCCTAATCATGTCCACTAAATTGGGTTGTTCTAGCTGTCGAGCGGACAGGTTGACTGACATTCGCATGGCTGGAAATCCAGCCAACTGCCAAGCTCGGCTCTGGGCACAGGCTGTACGCAACACCCATTCTCCCAGTGGCACAATCAGACCATTGGCTTCAGCAATGGGGATAAACTTAGAGGGGGAAACCAAACCCAGAGTTGGATGCTGCCAACGCACTAGTGCCTCGACCGCTGTCAATTCTCCACTCTCTAAATCAATTAAAGGCTGGTAGTAAACCCGCATTTCCTGGCGCTCTAAAGCACCATACAATTCGTTCTCTAACGCTAAGCGCTCTTGCAACTGAGCGGCTATTTCGGGGCAATAAAATTGGTATTGGCCGCGTCCCTGCTGCTGGGCTCGGTAAAGCGCCATGTGAGACTGCTGTAAAAGTGGCTCGACACCTTGGCGCTCTCCCAGCTCATTGATGGTAATTCCCACACTGGCTGTAATCCGAATCAGCTCGCCTTCTAAAGCGAAAGGTTTTGCTAGCGTGCTCAAGATTAACTGAGAAAGCTTAACCACACTCTCCAAGCAGGGCAAGTCTGTGAGAGCGATCGCAAATTGATCCTCGCTGAGATGGGCCAAAATCTCTGTTGAACTCAGGCAAGTAGTTAAACGTTGAGCCATGGCTCTAAGGAGCAAATTAGCAGTCTCCGGTTGCCAAGCGTGACTCGCGCCCGTAAAGTCATCAATCCCCACTAACAGAACCGCCACCAATCTTGGCTGGTTCGGAACTGGGGACAGAGTTTGATACAGGCGATCGCAGAACAAATCCCGATTGGGCAAGCCAGTCAAGTTATCGTAATGGCGGATGTAGTGAATCAACTCATCTAATTGGTGTAGCGTTTGGGAGGTATTCGCCATTAACGTCCCAGCTTCATCTTCAAAGTCTGTCGGTAGTTCCGGCAAGGTTTTGGTATCGAGATAGTCTTGCAAAACCGTAGAAGTCAAAATGACTGGAATCAAAAGGTGATGTAAGGCATAGAGAGTGGCTGCGGTACCTACCAACGTCGCGACCAAAGCAATGACTAAGACTGGGATTGCCATTTCCCAGGAATAGGAGTGGGAGACAACAAAAGTTAGCAATAACGTGAGAAGAGGAACATGGGTGCCTAAAAATGCCACTGCCATTATTTTGGCGATATAGCTAGTTTTGAGGAATCTAAAACCAGCTAGAAATGAATAGAGATGAAGCTTCTGAGAGAGCAACATAGATCACGAGTGAGACTTAAAAGACAACAGGTGAGTTGTCAAACACCTCGATTGAAAGGTGGTTTTACTTGACAATTCCAGGAAATTAGCCTCGTTGAGGCTGTCTCTTACAGACTTCCCGATATTGCGATCGCCATCTTCCATCATCTAGCGGATAAGGTTGAGCAACTTTGCTGATAGGTACTACCAGCCATTCAACCGATACTGAAACTCATCAATAAAGCTGCAAAGTCCAACAGTTGCGGAGTCTAACTATAATGAATGGAGCGTTCAATCTCGCCTTGGGCCGAGGATATCTGCTCAAAACGGCCACGATTCAAGATGAAACTATTTACTGGGTCGAAAATCTTTACTTCACGAGCGAACCTTACAGTTGCTTAGAAGACCTCGTTTCGTTTTTGCACACCTTGCCACTGCTTCCTCACTCTGAAGACACGCTGACGTGGATTAATCTCGTGAAAGCTTTATCACCTCAAGCGGTTAGCGCGATCGCTAGCTAACTTTCACCATACCTTTAGCCATGCAGATGCAGGACACCAGGCAAACTACAGACTCAAACCTACGGGATTGGCGGGATTCGAACCCGCGGCCTATCGCTTAGGAGGCGATCGCTCTATCCATCTGAGCTACAACCCCAGTTTCAAACATCACGATCATAACAGTTGTGTGAGTGCATGCAAGAGCCTTAACAGCATCACGTAGACTCCCACGTTTCTTCCCAAGGTCCACCTCCCACCTCCAAGCCACAGAGATGGCTTTGCGCCACTAAAATCGGTTGAGAGCGATCGCGTTGCCAGAGGCGTAAGGTCACGTGCCCATGCATCGTGTCACGGCAGAAGAAAATTAAACCTTGTTCTGTAGGGGCGCGCAAAGGAGTCCCTGGTGTATCACAAGTCCCCGTTAGCTCCACTCGATATTGGCCTTGCTCAGCTTGCATCTGCCAGCAACCCCACGGCTTAATCTGCCAAGTTACTTTGCTGTTCCAGGGGACAAACTCGTAGAATTTACCTCGATAGTGAATTCCGATCATGGCGACCGATTCCACCCACCACAACACTCCCCGCCGACCTCCTCCAGCCGTCAGGGCTAGATCTGGTTCATCAGTAAAGCAATTGCAATTGAGCCAAAACCATTTCTGCGGAAATGAACCACCCCAGTTTTTCTCGCTATAGGCAGGCGCATTCGTAAAGTTGTAGCGTTGGCCGTTCCAGTCAATCCAACCTGTGGCCAAACCGTGAGCCATGAGGATTTGCCAGCCAGGTTCAAAAATTTGCAGAGAAGAGAGCCAGCCTGCGGTGGATTGTTGCGGACTGCCGACGTTCCCCCAACCATAAATAGGCTGAATTTTGTATTGCCAGCGAGCTGATGCCCCAGAGCCAGGATCATTCAATACTCCCTGTTGCCAAGTTGCCGTTGCTTGATACCCTTCTTTGACCCAGCGATCGAACTCTGCTGGGGGTAGCAATCTCGGTTGCTTAGTTTCCAAGTCGCTTTGAGAAGTTTGACTATGAGCGGCTTCGCTGGTGTATCGCCAATGCCCCATGCCCAGAGCCTGCTGCCACGCCCAGAATTTCTGGACTTGAGGAAAGCTACGGCAGAGATATTCATCGTTTGGCCCTAAGATCTGTGCCCCGCCACCGCTGGCAGGCGTCCCTCCCTGCGGGTCTTCAATAGAATACATAAAGGCAAAGGTTTGGCCCAGATCGGGTAACGTTACTCGGTAGTACCAGCCTTCAAAAAACCGACGTGGATTACCGTCCCAGTGATAGCCGCTATGAGGCGTTTGAAGGGAGCCAGAGGCTGGTAGTAAAGAGGAGATTAAGGAAGCGATGCAGCTTGATGCTTGCTGAACCAACGGTAATTAGCCCCTAGTAGTGGTTGAGATAGGGTAGTAAAAAGCTACCAGAATTTTCGTCCCCACCCGGATAGAATTTAGCATCGTCCAGTGTTAAGGTAATCTAACGCAAAGTTACAATCGATAAACTTTCTACAGGTCTACTGCAATAGCCATCCACTTCACCCGATTGGGTGAGATAACGGCATGAAGTCGAATTGTGATCGCCTGTGATAACTTGGGCTCATTCATCTTTGCTGCTCTAGCTCGAAAATATTCTTAGTTATTTAGTTTGGTTCACAGAAAAAGCCGTATCTGAAGCTAATTGAATACAAGCATGAAGTCTAGCTCTGTTTTTCTGAGCGGGCTCAACCATCACTATTTCGAGCATCACTCTTTGTAGTGGCTTAAACCATTGTTCGGATTCAAGGCATTCCCTATGAGCGGCAACGATACTCAACAGCAACCTGCTCTCCCAGCTATCTCTGAGGGAGAACTGAACGCTCCTCAACACCCGCAAGAGCCGAGTCAGCCCCCTAACTCAAGCCGCTTTCGACGGTGGTTACTGCCTGTTACAATTGGCCTGCTGCTTCTCGGTGGCATAGGTTGGATCATTTTTAGCCGCTTCATCATGCCCATGTTGATGGCAGGCTCCATGCAGCCACCACCGACTCTAGTGCAATTAGGCACTCCTGAATCAGCCCCAGTAGAAGATAGCTCAGATTATGCGGCTACTTTGGATTCACGGCAGTCTGTGACCCTACAACCGCGTGTGTCAGGCCAAGTCTCAGCTATCTATGTAGAAGCGGGCGATCGCGTTGAAGCAGGTGAGCCACTTTTACAAATTGGTGCGGCTGAGCAACGGGCGCAAGTCGCCAGTCGCAATGCTGCGGTTGATACAGCCGCCGCTGATATTGATTCCGCGCAAGCCGATGTCGCCAGCGCGATCGACACGCTGAAAGCGTTGCAAGAAAAACGAGCCGCTGACCAAGCCAATGTCCAGCTAAATCAACGCGAATACGAACGCTACCAGGAACTCCAGCGGCAAGGAGCGGAAAGCCGACAAATTCTGGATCAGAGACTCAACGCGCTGCAAACGGCTCAAGCAACCGTCCGGCAGACGGAGGCTGACATCCGGGCTCAACAAAGTGCCATCAACAGAGCCAAATCTCAAGTGGTGAGAAGTGAGCGAGCCTTGGAGCAAGCCCAGGCGAATGTAGCCGAAGGGCAGGCGCAACTACAAGACTACGCTATTACCGCTCCTTTTGCAGGCGTTATTGGCAATATCCCAGTCAAGCAGGGTGATGTTGTCAGTGCGGCAACTCCTCTACTGACCCTGACGCAAAACCAGGAACTGGAAGTACAAATTGCCATCCCGCTGGAAAGAGCGCCTAATTTGCGCTTAGGGTTGCCTGTCAAGCTGTTGAGTGATCAAGACCGGGTGTTGCAGACAGGCAAAGTCTCATTTATTTCGCCCAGCGTTGATCCGTCAACTCAGTCAGTACAGGTGAAGGCGCTTTTCGACAACGCCAACAATCAACTCCGGACGTCGCAGTTTGTCCGGGCCAGAGTAATTTGGCAGTCACGCTCTGGAGTTCTGGCTCCCACTACCGCCATTTCTCGGCTAGGCGGCAGAGATTTTATCTTCGTGGCAGCTCCATTTCAAAGCTCAGGTTGTCAAGCGCAGGCACAAGCTAATGCGGCTCCCGGTGGTGCTCCTGGCGGACCCCAGGTGGAGCCTGACCAATTAGTTGCCGTGCAGAAACCCATCAAGTTAGGCAGGATTGTCGGCAACAACCAGGAAGTCGTAGAAGGACTCAGTGCGAGCGATCGCATTGTGACTTCTGGCATCCTGCAATTGCAGAACTGCATGCCGATCGCAGCAGATACTCCACCTGCTAATGCTCCTGCTAGCGCTCCTTAAAACGATACTGTGCCATGTCTTGTAGAAGCGAAGCATTCGGCAGTTCAATTTTAGATTCGTCAAAAAATTCCTGACTGAATCCTTCGTCTCTAGCACTTCTACGGCCGCTTCTACGGGTAGCGAAGTTATGATTCTCTCCATTTCCGACTTCTTTATCAAACGTCCTGTATTCGCTACGGTCTGTTCGATCGTTGTGACCTTGTTAGGCCTTGCCTGTATCCCTACCCTGCCGATCGCCCAGTACCCAGACATTACGCCCCCCCAGGTCAGCGTTACGTCTAACTACATTGGCGCGAATGCGGAGATCGTAGAGTCAACCGTCACCAACATTCTGGAACGGGAGCTCAACGGCGTCTCTGGGGTGAAATACATCAAGTCCACCAGTGCCAATGACGGTACTAGCAGCATTAACTTGACCTTCGACTTGGGTCTAAATCAGGATATTGCTGCGGTTGATGTACAAAACAAGGTTTCAACCGTAGTCTCGCGTCTGCCTGGACCTGTTACCCAGACGGGGGTGCAAGTTTCTAAAGCCAACAACAACTTCTTGCTAGCGATCGGACTTTACTCTGACCGGGACGAGGGCAAAGACGAAGACCTGTACGACGATGTTTATCTCAGCAACTACGCCGACCTCTATGTGGTTGATGCCTTAAAGCGGCTCGAAGGCGTGGGCGGGGTACAGATTTTTGGAGAGCGCAAATATGCTATGCGGCTGTGGCTTGACCCAGAACGGCTAGCTAGTCGCAACTTGACCCCCCAAGATGTAGTGGTGGCGTTACAGCAACAAAACCTCCAAATTGGAGCGGGACAAATTGGTCAGCCTCCTGCTGCTACTGGGCAACAGTATCAATATGCAGTGACAGCCCAAGGACGGCTGAAAGATGCGGAAGAATTCAACGAGCTAGTGATCAAAAGTACGGATGCTGGCACGTTGGTGAAGCTGAGAGACGTGGGCAGAGCGGAATTAGGTGCGGAGAACTACGGTTCGGTATTGCGCTTTACCTCAGACGATCGCGTCACCCATCGGGGGGTAGGACTAGGGATCACCCAGCAGTTCGGCAGTAATGCTCTGGATACAGCGCAAGCAGTCAAAGATGAGATGCAACGGCTGACGGCTAGTTTCCCTCCCGGTTTGCATTACGAAATCGCTTTTGACACCACGACTTTCATTCAAGCAGGGGCGGAAGAGGTAATCGTCTCGCTCTTCCAGGCGATCGCGTTAGTGATTTTAGTCATCTTCCTGTTCTTGCAGAACTGGCGAGCGGCGCTAGTCGTGTCGATCGCGATTCCGGTGGCTTTCATTGGTACGTTTATCTTTGTAAAGCTGCTGAATTTCTCGATCAACACTCTGACCTTGTTCGGTTTAACTCTCGCCACAGGTCTGGTGGTTGATGACGCGATCGTGATTGTAGAAGATATCTCGCGGCGGATTAACGAGGATGGGCTGCGTCCCCTTGAGGCAGCTCTCGCCTCCATGAATGCGCTGTTTGGTGCTGTCATTGCCACATCGCTGGTGTTGATCACAGTGTTCGTGCCCATTGCCTTCTTCCCTGGCACCACAGGGCAACTATATAAGCAGTTTGCGCTCACAATCGCTTTCTCGGTTGTGGTTTCTACTTTCAACGCGATTACGTTTACGCCCACTTTGTCAGCTTTGCTGCTGAAGCAAGGACACACAACGCCAAACAATTGGTTTTTTAATGGCATTAATGGTGCGATCGAGCGGACCCGTCAAAGCTACACTGGAACATTAACAAAAGTTATTCGGCGCAAAAGCATTGTGCTGGCCTTGTTTTCAGCGGGTTTAGTCCTTACCTACTGGATCTACACGATTGTGCCAGCGGGATTTGTACCCGATGAAGACCAAGGCTACTTTATTACACTGGTTCAAGGTCCAGAAGGCGTATCCCTCAGCTATACCGAAGAGGTTTTGGCAAAAGCTGAGGAGATCATGAAGCAGCGCCCCGAAATCAAAAATATTTTTGCGGTAGGAGGATTTAGCTTCAGCGGTGCCACACCCAACAACGGCTTGATTTTCTCCACGCTAAAACCCTGGGCAGAACGTCCTAAAGCAGAACAGTCGGTTAAAGGCATTATTGGCGGCTTCTTTCCGCAGCCATCAGGGCTATTTCCGCAACTGATTGGGATTAAGGAAGCGATCGTGGTGCCGTTTCCCCCGCCTGCTATTCAAGGGATTGGTAATTTTGGGGGATTTGAGTTTCACCTACAAGATCGCACAGGCAGCGACTTCAACACAATTGGGGAAGTGTTAGGTAAATTCATGGGACGGGCAACTACCTATCCCGCTCCTGACAAACCTCAACTAGCGGGGTTGCGGCCTACCTTTAATGCCAACACTCCCCAGATTTCCGTGGAAGTGGATCGGGTGAGAGCTAACCAACTCCAAGTTTCACCGGAAGAAATCTTTAGCACGTTGCAAATCTTCCTCGGCTCCGCCTATGTGAATGACTTCAACCAGTTCCAACGGGCCTACCGAGTCTATGTGCAAGCAGATAGCCGCTTCCGTTCTAATCCGGAAGACATCAAGAAGCTGTATGTGCGATCGCGAGCTGGCAGGATGATTCCTCTCGGCAACTTGGTGCGTGTGAATCAGACAATCGGCCCTTCGATCATTACCCATTACAATCTCTCCCGTTCTGTAGAGATTAACGGCTCAGGATCACCTGGCGTTAGTTCTGGGCAAGCAATCAAGGCGATGGAAGCCGTAGCCAACGAAACCTTGCCCAAGGGGTTCCGGTACGAGTGGTCTGGTCTCTCCTTAGAGGAGATTCAGGCAGGCGGTTCAGCCGTCTTTATTTTCTCTCTAGGCATTATCTTTGTCTTCTTAACCCTGGCGGCTCAGTATGAAAGTTATACCGATCCTCTGATCATCATGCTGACTGTACCATTAGCGGTTTTGGGAGCCTTATTTGCGGTGCTACTGCGCGGCACTGCGAATGATGTCTACACCCAGATCGGGCTAGTCATGCTGATCGGCATGGCGAGTAAAAACGCGGTCTTGATTGTGGAGTTTGCCAACCAACTTTCTGATGAAGGATTGACTTTAACCAAAGCGGTGACGGAAGCTTGCCGAGACCGCTTACGCCCAATCTTGATGACCGCCATTTCAACGGTGATCGGTGCTGTGCCCCTGATCGTTGCTACCGGACCAGGGGCCGCAGCCCGACAATCTTTGGGGACAGCGATCGTGGGCGGAATGTGCGTAGCCACAGTGCTCAGTTTGTTTGTAGTGCCTGTGCTGTACATCGTGATTAAAACCGCTGAATCTCAGCTCCGGCGATCGCGCCAGCCAGCCTTTGTAGGTGTAAACTCAGCGGCTATGGGCAGCGATGGAGATGGCAACGGAGATGGTCATAAGGATGGGCATAGTGACGGTGCAGGTCATCACAGCCGAGAAACTACTGCTAGCCGCTCTACAGATCATCACTAGAGATTAGGGCATACATTAAGAGAGCGATCGCTTTACTCAAATAAGGCGATCGCTCTTGTTTTTACTGAAACTCGAAACTGGATACTACTTTTTGATAAGCCTGACGCATGGGATCTTCCGGGTTGATGTAAGCGCCATGAATATGAATCACATAACGACCATCGGGGCTAGGGAAGAGAACGTTATCTGCTTCATACAGACCTGTGGAAGCGTAAGCTAGCGCATCTTGACCCGCTACCGTAATATTTTTATCTTCGCCTCGGCTCAGATTGGCTTCCTTCCAAGCTGCGAGGGGGCGCTTCTGAGCATTATCAAAAACTGAAATTGTCACGCTCGCCGGATACTCACCTCCCTTCCAAGTGCCAGAGGCGATCGCCTGATAGTCTTCGCTGTCCCAAACTTCTAGCCTTCCCAACAAAGCCTCTTTAGCCTCTGGAGGTTTATTTTCACTGCGATTATCCGGTGTAAAACCTTCCGGATATTGGAAACGAAACCCAAAGCGATCGCTCTGAAAAGTATTTTTTCCTTGAGTGCTAGAGGGAGAAGAAGTAGGCTGAGTGATAGTTGGAGTTGGTGACGGACTCCCAGTATCAGGGTATGGGGCAGGTAGAGGAGCGGGCTGTAAGGGCGTGCAGCCAGCAGCTAAAGATAGGAAGAGGCCAAAAATAGCAAAACGTTTCATAATACGCAAGTTGAGATAGTTGTAGCGATCGCTGCTCTCTTGCTGGGGTAGGCAGGAGACAACTGATAGAAGATACATCCATCTCAAATCGTTTTCCTGAGTTTTAGAAACCCTTGCTGCATAATTTGAGGGGTAACGCCACACGCAGTTTTCTTGCCACTGAAGGATAAGAAGAGACCATGTTATAAACTCTTATTACTCGACTTCTTCAAATCACAGTAATAAACAATGGCACAGCTAGAACGCTTGATCCTTATGGCAGAGGATGAACTCACTCAATACAGCACTGATGCTCGCAAGATAGAAAAACTGCGTCAAAAAATCGGTATCTCTGTTCCTTTAGCAGAGCAGCGGCAGATTAAAGAAACACTGCTGGCAGAGATGCCGACAGATACCTTAAGCCAACTTGTGGAGAAACAGCGTCAGACCGTCGCTCTGCCATTGTGGGGCATTGCTGGACTCGGCTTACTGCTAGGGATATCATTCTCCCAACCTTTCGATTTTGCGATCGTGGCTGCTGCTGGGTTTGCCGCCTTTAAGATTCAACAGTGGGGCTGGAAACTACAAGCTAAGCGCCTCGTGATTCAAACGCTAGAAGACATTGAGGAGAGAATTCAACAAGCTACTGCAAAATGAAACAGAGGGTATAATCTGCGGTGACAAAGCCCGCTCTTGCTTGAACCAATTTCCTACTTTAACCAGTAACTACGATGAATATCCCTGACGGTCCGAAAATACCATCTTGGTTACAAAAACTGCAATATACCTTAGATCCTCTAAGGTTCCTGGAGACAGCAGCAGAACGTTACGGAGATATTTTCAATGCACCTGTTATGGGAAAGGCCAATATCATGCTGCTGGTTAGTCATCCTGCCGCAATCCAACAAATTTTTTCTAGCGATACCAAACAATTCGCCGCTCCGCCTAATCAATTGTTGCGGCCTTTAGTGGGTGAGTATTCCCTACTGGTATTAGAAGGCGATCGCCATCTCCAGGGACGCAAACTGCTCTTGCCTCCATTTCACGGCGATCGCATGCGAGCCTATGGGCAATCAATCATTGAGTTGGCAGATAAAGCCTTTGCTCAATTAGCGCCTGCTCAATCTTTTACTGCCCGCACCCTAGCACAGAACATCTCGATGGATGTGATCTTGAGGGTTGTGTTTGGGCTATCGGAGGGAGAGCGATTCTATGAGCTAAAGCAACGCATCACTACACTGATGGATTTGTTTAAATCTCCGTTGATAGCAGGCTTGCTCTTTTTTCCTAACTTACAAAAAGATTTAGGCTCTCGCAGTCCTTGGGGATATGTGCGGCATGTCCAGCGGCAAATCGACGAACTACTCTACACAGAAATTCAAGCTCGTCGCCAACATCATGATCCTGCTAATTCAGATATTTTGAGCCTCCTTCTTTCCGCTAAGGATGAAGCTGGAGGAGGCATGACTGATGCAGAATTAAAAGATGAATTAATGACTTTGCTGTTGGCAGGCCATGAAACTACAGCCTCTGCGATCGCCTGGACATTCTACTGGGTGCATAAATTTCCTCATGTCCGGGAGAGGATACTTCAGGAGCTAGCCACATTAGGAGATGCGCCTGATCCCACCAGTATTGCTCGGTTGCCCTATCTCACAGCAGTTTGCCAAGAAACTCTCCGGATTTGTCCCATTGCTGTGCTAACAGTGCCCCGAGCAGTGAAGGAACCTGTGGAGCTTATGGGCTATTCATTACAGCCAGGGATTAGGGTTTTTGGTTGCATTTACCTCACCCATCATCGTAAAGATCTGTACCCAGACTCCAAACAATTCAGACCCGAACGCTTCCTAGAGCGCCAGTTTTCCCCCTATGAATTTTTACCCTTTGGAGGAGGTGTCCGACGCTGCATTGGTGAAGCTTTAGCCTGGTTTGAAATGAAATTGGTGTTAGCGACGATCCTACAGCGCTATGAATTAGAGTTGAGCGACCAAAAGCCAGAACGTCCTGTACGCGGAGGCGTCACACTAAGGCCAGAACGGGGAGTTAAGATGGTATTGCGATCGCGCCGCTAGAGAGATAGCATTACCACCCCAAAAACCTACCCCAAAAACAACTTATAGGCAGGATTCTGGCTTTCATCCCAATAGCGATATCCTAAGGTGTCGAGGAAGGCTTGCCACTCTTGCATCTCTTGGGGTGGCACTTGCATCCCCACCACAATCCGCCCGTAGTCTGCACCGTTGTTGCGGTAGTGGAACATGCTGATGTTCCAGTTGGGGCTCATGGAGGTGACAAACTTCATCAAGGCACCGGGACGTTCAGGGAACTCGAAGCGGTAGAGCAGTTCATGATGAGCCAGCGCCGAGTGACCACCCACCATATGGCGGAGGTGGAGTTTAGTTAGCTCATCATCTGTGAGATCAATCGTCTTAAATCCACAGGTCTCAAAACCTTGCGCCATCTTTGCGGCATCAGCCCGATTTTGAATCTGTAAACCGACAAAGATATGCGCTTCCTTTTGGTCAGAAATGCGGTAATTGAACTCGGTGAGGTTGCGACGACCCAGGCACTCACAGAACTTGCGGAGACTTCCTGGCTCCTCTGGGATGTTGACGGCAAAAATCGCTTCTCGGCGTTCCCCAAACTCGGCTCGCTCTGCCACAAATCGCAGGCGATCGAAGTTCATGTTGGCACCGCAAGCGATCGCAATTAACGTTTGTCCTTCAAGTTGTTCTCTTTCTGCATAAGCTTTGGCTCCAGCGATCGCTAAGGCTCCCGCAGGTTCTAGGATCGATCGCGTATCCTCAAACACATCCTTAATTGCCGCACAAGTAGCATCTGTATCCACCAGAATAATGTCATCTACATATTCTTGGCAGAGGCGAAACGTTTCTTCCCCGACTTCGCGCACCGCTACCCCATCAGCAAACAACCCCACCTGAGGCAAGCGCACCCGATGTCCTGCTTTAAGGGATTGGTGCATCGCATCGGCATCCACAGGTTCTACGCCAATGATTTTGATTTCTGGGCGTAGCCGTTTAACATAAGCCGCAATTCCAGAAATTAAGCCACCACCACCGATCGCGACAAAGATGGCATGAATCGGTTGCTGACATTGCCGCAAAATCTCCATGCCAATCGTGCCTTGGCCTGCAATCACATCGGGGTCATCAAAGGGATGAATAAAGGTCAATCCTTTTTCCGCTTCAAGTTGACGGGCATAAGCATAAGCATCATCATAGGTGTCGCCATGCAGCACCACCTCACCGCCCCGCGCTTTGACCGCATCTACCTTGACTTGGGGTGTGGTCACAGGCATAACAATGATGGCACGAGTTCCCAACCGACTCGCACCTAGAGCAACCCCTTGAGCATGGTTCCCTGCTGAAGCTGCAATCACGCCTTGCGCTAACTGGTCGCGGGAAAGATTTGCCATTTTGTTGTAGGCCCCCCGCAGCTTAAACGAAAACACTGACTGCATATCTTCCCGCTTCAGTAGCAACTTATTATTTAGCCGTGCCGATAAATTAGGAGCGTACTCTAGCGGCGATTCTTGGGCGACATCATAAACACGAGCCGTCAGGATTTGTACCAGGTAGTCGCAAAGCATGGGGTCAAAGGGTGAGCAGTGGCAGATAAACGACAATTTTACTCCAGTCTCGCCTTTTGCTGTGCAGGTGGACGATCGCGCTAGTTAGAAAACCTTCCGTAGTTTCCTGCGCTCTAAGTTAAGCTGTTTCATTTACTTTGTCGCCATCTAGCAAGTTCTGGGAAGTCTAGGGTGGAATGCTTAGCTTGCGATCGCTGCTGCCAAAAGCTGTGTCGCATCGAGTAGCGGGTTTTACTGAAAAGGAATTATTAATGGCAGTTATGACCGACCAATACCGATTAGTCACTAGAAGCGATTTTGACGGCCTTGTTTGTGCTGTTTTATTAAAAGAATTAGATTTGATTAACGAAATTAAATTTGTTCATCCCAAAGATATGCAGGATGGCAAGATTGCAATTACCGATAAAGATATCACCACCAATCTACCCTATGTGTCAGGGGTTCATTTAGCGTTCGATCATCACTACAGTGAGATTCTGCGGAATCAAAATCCTGAAGCAGGCTATATTAACAACCCAGAGGCTCCTTCCGCAGCCAGAGTGGTTTACGACTACTTTGGAGGCTTAGAGAAATTTCCCCACATCTCCACCGAAATGATGGAGGCTGTTGATAAAGGAGATTCAGCCCAATTTAATGTCGATGAAGTCTTACATCCTAAGAATTGGGTACTCCTCAACTTTTTGATGGATGCCAGAACAGGGCTGGGAAGATTCAAGGAATTTAACATCTCAAACTACAGTTTGATGATGGAATTAATCGACTACTGCAAAAATCACACCATCGCTGAAATCCTAGAACTACCTGATGTTAAGGAACGAGTTGACCTCTACTTTGAACAAGCATCTCAGTTCAAAGATCAACTTCTGCGTTGTGCCACCGTATATGACAACTTAGTGGTCTTAGACCTGCGGAATGAGGATGTAATCTATGCAGGCAACCGTTTCATGATTTATGCTTTGTTTCCCAACTGCAACATCTCCATTCATCAGATGTGGGGCGTAAAGCAACAGAATACAGTTTTCGCAGTGGGTAAGTCGATTTTTAACAAAAGCTCCAAAACCAATATTGGCGAATTAATGCTGCAATATGGCGGCGGTGGTCATGCCAATGCGGGAACTTGCCAAATCGACAATGCTCAAGCTGAAGCAACCCTAAAGGAATTGATTGCTCGAATTAACACAGATGGCTAAAGAATAGCCAAAACAGTCATGTGAAGCAGTTAGCGCGATCGCTCCCTTCTAATTTCTCTCCAGAACTACCCATGCAATATCCACTTACTCTTACCTTCAAGCTTTGGTCATTGGCACCTCAACTTGCCCTGCAAGACGCGACAGGTGATAATACGGTCTTTTGTATCCGTCAGAAGCTATTCAAACTCAAGGAAGTCATCAATGTTTTTGCTGACCTTCAACGCACTCAACTGAAATATGAGATCAAGGCCGATCGCATCATTGACTTTTCCGCTCGCTACAACTTTGTAGATACCAATGGCAAAACAATGGGTGCGGTTAAGCGGCGTGGGATGAAGTCGCTGTGGCGCGCTCACTATGATATCTATGATGGCGACACCGCTATCTTTACCATTAGTGAGCAGAATCCTTGGGTAAAAGTCATGGATAGCCTATTTGCAGAGATTCCCATCGTAGGCTTATTTACAGGCTATGTGTTTAATCCCGTTTATGCAGTGAATCGGGCCAACGGAAACCCCGTGATGTATTTAGAGAAACGCCCAGCATTTTTATCTCGAATTTTTACAATCAAGCAGGTCGATCAACTCAGCGGTAACGAAGAAGCTCAAGTGCTGCTGAGCCTGGTGATGATGCTTTTGCTGGAGCGGAACCGTGGCTAATTCGGTGCGTAATTGGTTCAGGATGAAGGCAATCGCTCTTTTACATTCGAGAGGGCGATCGCTTTTGCTAAGGCAGCCACTACCTCCGAAAGATAGTCATTATTAAGGTAACTGTTAAGCTAATTCTGTACATCAAAAGGTTAAGTAAGCGATCGCCCATGACTCTCGCATCATCCCAAGTTTTGACTCTGCAAGAGTTTCTCGAACGCTCCTCTATTGAGGAGTCGCCAGCGTGGGAATATATCGGTGGAGTAGCAATTCAGAAACCAATGGGGGGCGGCAAGCATGGTTAATTGATCCCAAGGAGCGCTCAGTCTTGGTTTATCAGCCCGATCGCTTGCCAGGTTTACTATCAGGCGCAGACCTGTTATCAAGTTTAGCGGGGATGGCTTTGAGCTTGTCAGTCGAGCAGGTGTTTGCGTGGCTCCGCCGACGTTAGCCGCAAAACGTTGAGCTTTGGGCCAGTTAGAATTGCTTAAGTCTAAGTATTGTGGCTTAAATTCTCTATTCAAACGTCACGATGGAGAGCGAAACTGTTAAGCTGCAATTTGAGAGACCGGGTTTCTTTGTTGAGAGTTTATAAGTCCCATGCGTAGAACCTACGATTTGCACGTCGTTGAAACGCGTCCCCTATTAAGTCCAGCCTTTATTCATAGCGAATTGCCGATCACTGAAGAAGTGTCTACTTTGGTGGCAGAAACCCGCGATCGCATCCGCAATATTCTACAGGGAGAGGATCAGCGCCTACTCGTCATTGTAGGCCCCTGCTCAATTCATGATGTGGATGCTGCCTACGAATACGGCCAAAAGTTGCTCAAGCTGCGGACAGCGCTACAAGACCAGCTTGAGATTGTGATGCGCGTTTATTTCGAGAAGCCCCGCACCACGATTGGCTGGAAGGGTTTGATTAACGATCCCCATTTGGACGGCAGCTACGACATCAATACGGGTTTGCGGCAGGCGCGGAAGTTGCTCTTAGAGTTGGCTAAATTAGGGTTGCCCGCTGCCACAGAACTGCTCGATCCCATTACTCCGCAGTATTTAGCCGATCTCATTTCTTGGACCGCGATCGGAGCACGCACCACCGAAAGCCAAACCCATCGAGAAATGGCTTCTGGGCTCTCTATGCCTGTCGGCTATAAGAATGGTACCGATGGCAACCTGGGTGCTGCCGTAAATGCAATGCTCGCAGCCAATTCTCCTCATCATTTTCTAGGGATCAGTTCCCAAGGGCTAGCGAGTATTGTCACTACAACAGGCAATCCAGATGGTCACTTAGTGCTACGCGGTGGTAAGCAAGGACCCAACTACGACGCTGCTTACATCGAGAAATCAGCCAAGGAACTGAGCAAATACAAGCTCAACCAGCGCATTATGATTGATTGTAGTCACGGCAACTCTGACAAAGACTACACCCGCCAACCCCTAGTCTCGCAGGACATTGCGGCTCAGGTGAAAGCTGGCTCTCCTCACATTATGGGGATTATGATTGAGAGTCATTTGGTGGCGGGCAGTCAACCCATTCCCGACGATTTGTCTCAACTCACCTACGGTCAGAGCATTACCGATCCCTGTGTGGACCTTGGCACGACTGCGGAAATGCTAGAAAACCTGGCAGAAGCGGTGAGTCGGCAAACCGGAGGAGTTCCAGTCGCCTAGATTGGTCAATTCTGTAACCAATTTTGTAACCGGACTCAGGGGTGGGTTGCAGAAGGCTAGTTTAGGAGAGTAATGAATGACTCTCTTACTTCTGGTGCTTCCAATGATGCGTTTCACTTCAAATTCTTCAGCAGCCAAGCAACCTCAAAAGCTTTTGTCGTTGGCTCTGTTGGGTGCCGTCATGTTTGGTGCTGTTTCTGCACCAGCAGCAGTGGCGCTGCCCCACCCTTCCCAACCCCTGATTGCTCAACTTAAGCAAGCCCAAGCTGCTAAAGCTAAAACTCGTTTGCCCCAGATGGTTGTTCGGCGAGTTAAACAAGATTTAGTTCAACGCTTTGAGTTGCGATCGCGCGACTTAAAAGTAGTCAGCTTTAGCCGAGAAACTTGGGGAGATAGCTGCTTAGGGCTGGCCCAACCCAATGAGCGCTGCGCGATGGCAACGGTAGAAGGTTGGCGAGTTGAAATGACCAATGGTAAAGAGAATTGGGTCTACCGCACTGACCTGAAAGCTCAAGTGATCAGGATAGAAACTCAAGATCCCTCTGCTTTGCCGCCTCAAGTGGTCGATCGCCTGTTCGAGACCATTGCAAAACAAACTCGCGTTCCTGCTTCTAGCTTGCGCGTTTTAGAATCTAAAGCTGCCACCTTTGACGGCTGCATGGGGATTTACGAACCCGGACGAGCTTGCACGAGAATTGCGATTTCTGGTTGGAAAGTGATTGTAGCGGGCGATCGCCAACAGTGGGTCTACCATGTAAGCGAAGATGCTTCCCGCATTGCCCAAAATGCTACAGCTAGCGGCAGTCGAGGTGAAGTCTTTACTTCTTTCATCCCTGAAGGAAACGAACCGCCTACGCCGATTGGTGACAATGTAGTGTTTCGCCTCAGCGTTTCCGGTGGCTTGACTGGAAGCGTAACTGATACTTACCTCACCGCCGACGGGACGCTCTACAGCCAAACTCGTGGTCCTAATTCTCCGACCTCTGGACCCAAGGTGATGAAGCGTTTGTCTCAAGAACAACTGAGTCAGTTCCAACAGGTGCTAGAGCAGCAAAGAGTCCCTAATATGAATGGCTTGAGATTCTTCACCAGTGCTGCTTTTGCTGATTATCCCACCTCAACTGTGCAAGCAATGGGTAGCACCTTTGAATATATCGATATTGACAAGGAAGGTTTGCCTCAAGCTCTGCAAGCCCTGATTCAAGCTTGGGAAAAACTGTAGTGGCTAGCGAGCCAGGATGAAATAGATTAAGGGTGCTAATACCAAGGCTGGTAAGAAGGAAGCGACACGGACTTGGGCAATCTCTAACAAGTTTAAGGAGATGCCCAAGATCATCAGCCCTCCTACTCCTGTTATTAGCAGCACACGGGGATCGGTAGCAGGATCGGGGAGAGACTGAGCTAGTAGACCTGCCGCTAAGGACAAACCACCTTGATAGACCAAAATGATCAAGGTAGAGAAGCCGACACCAATTCCAAAACTGCTGGTGAAGGCGATCGCAGCTAAGCCATCCATTGTGGCTTTCAAGGTCAGCAGAGTGTTATCTCCAGTCAGGCCATTGTTGAGGCTACCGATTAACGTCATGGGGCCGACACAAAACAAGAGGCTAGCGGCGACAAAGCCATCGGTAAAGCCACCTCCCCCTTTAAAGCGTTGCTTCAGCCAGTCTCCCACTGCTGTCAGGCGTTCTTCTAGCTGCCACCACTCGCCTAGCAGCCCACCCAAGGCGATCGCCACTAGCGCTAAGACCACACCATCAATGCGGCCTGCTTGTGTTTTGGTTAAGCTCCCCGCCATCTGAATCCCCACGAACAAGGTGATCAGCCCTAAGCCTTGAGTAATGATGCGCTGCATCCGGATTGGTAGGCGACCTTGCAGCCCTAAGCCTAGTGCGGTACCAGCCAGGACAGTGCCGATATTAATCCAGGTGCCGCTGGTTTTAGCCCAAAAATCAAGTGACATATAGCAATCCTAAGGGGGCTGTGAGAAGGGCATCACAAACCATAGTGGTAATAGATTAAAAGATTACGCCTGGAGGCGATCGCTAGCCAACGCCACAGCTCCCCACAAAGGAGCCTCATCACCTAAAGCCGCAGGCACAATTTCAAAATGAACTTCTGGTAGCGCGGTAGTCTGAGCCGTTTGCCGCACTGTCTCCCACCACTGTGCTCCTGATTTAGTTACCCCCCCACCTAAAATAAAGCGTTGCGGATTCATCAAGTTAGCTACATTGCCAATTCCTATGCCGAGCCCCCAGGCTGCTACTTCCAAAACTTCCCAAGCTAAGTCATCGCCTTGAGCTGTGGCTTCACTCACTACTTGGGCGGTAATCGCGTCTAAGTTTTGGTTGACCAGCGATCGCAGAATTTGGCCTCGGTGGGGTTGGACTGCTAGCTGCTCTCGTGCTGCTTGAGCGATGTAAGGGCCAGAGGCTAAGCGTTCGACACAGCCGCGTTTGCCGCATAGACAAATTGGCCCATCGGGATCAACGACGATATGACCAATTTCTCCCGCCATCCCTTCGGCTCCTGACCAAAGGTGATCGTTGAGAATCCAGCCGCCGCCCACTCCCGTACTGATGGTGATGTAGAACAAACTGTCGCAGCCTTGCCCCGCTCCAAAGCGATGCTCACCTAAGGCAGCGACGTTAGCATCATTGTCCACACTGGCAGGAGCAGCAAATTCTGCTTCTAGCCACTGTTGGAGTGGTACATTTTCCCAGCCTGGGACATGGTGAGAGAGCCGCACTGTTCCGGTTTTGGCATCGACTGGCCCACCAAAGCTGACTCCGATCGCACTCGGCTTAGCACCATGTAGCAGTTCATGAGTCAGCGATCGCATGATCTCCCAATCGGTCTGGGCACTGGGTTCGGTAGGAGAGAGCTGACGGCGGGAATCTCGCCATTGGGTCTCACCCTGACCAATCAGTGCTGCTGCATGTTTCGTGCCGCCAAAATCTAGGGCGAGTAATAAGGACGTTTCTGTCACAGGCTTATGTCTCGACTCAACCAATTTGCTAGGAAGCGATCGCTTTTAATTCTACAGGTTGAATGAGTTTTGCCCTTGCACAACAGAGAATAGAAGGTCTGATTAATGAACTTACTTTGTGGCGTTAAAAATAATGCTGGTCTACGGCTGTAACTTTAGAATTTTAAGCTTAAAGAAATGAAAGCGCGATCGATAGAACGAGTAATGCACTAGTTATTTGAGAGGATGACAGACAGTTCATCGACTACCTCAACTCGGCCTCGGCGAATGGCATGGAGCAGGCGATCGATAGAGCCTAATTCTTCTTCATCGAGAGCTGTCTGAAGCAGAGCGATTCTAATTCCGTGGCGATCGGCGAGAGTGATTTTGCCAGAGTCTTGAGACTGAGCAAATAAGTCAGAGAGGGCAGAAGGTAGTAGACATGCGGTGACTAACATGACATTTCTAAAGGGAGTTTTGCCTACCTTCAATATCACCTAATTAAGCAAACTTTCCAGTGATGCCACCCGCGCTATAGAGGTGATTTTGTAAGGATTCCTCAGTGATGCAGCTCTGCTCTTTCAGTGATTAAAGCTCATTTTTTTAGTGATAGTTATCACAAAAAGAGTAGATGGCAAATTTACCTGGTTTGAAAGATGTTTTGGACCATCGGTTTGTCTACGCTAGCGGCAGCTTGATCGAGTTCTGCAATCTCACCTGCATCCAGTTTCCATCCTAAAGCCCCGATGTTCTGCTGGGCTTGTTCTACGCTTTTTGCGCCAGGAATGGGGATAGTGCCTTTCGCAATACACCAATTGAGGGAAACTTGAGACATGGTTTTGTCACGAGAGGTGGCGATCGCTTGCAAGGAATCTAGTAGGGGTCGGCTGCCCGACAGGAGTTGTTTGAAGAGGAGTCCGCGAATTCCTTGGGGGAAAGGGCCTTGCTCGGAATACTTGCCCGTCAGGATTCCCAGAGCCAGAGGACTATAGGCGATGAGTTTGATGCCCAGCTCATCACAGACATCCTTCAATCCCAACTCTGTAACGGGATAGGTAGACAGCAGCGAGTATTGCACTTGTAAAGTAGCGATAGGAATGCCCCGCTCTGCTAGTCTTTGGTGGACTTGCCGTAGGCGCTTCGGGCCGTAATTCGAGAGGCCTACCGCTTTGACGAGTCCTTGTTCATATAGATCACCCAGACCATCTAAGAGAGACCATTCTTGCCAAGGTGCATAATTCGCCGTAGACCAATGCATTTGCACTAAATCTACATTTCTCCCTAGACGCTGAGCCGAAGCTTGGCCTGCCGACACCATCGCTTGCCGAGTTAAACGCCAGGGATAAGCCGCCAATTTAGTTGCAATACAGATCTCTGCTTGATTGGGGCCGACATACGCTTGGCTAAATTGTCCTAGCAATTGCTCACTACGTCCATTGAATTTGCCTGTACCGTAGGAATCGCCTGTATCAAATAACGTTACACCTTGCTGAACGCACAAGTTAAAGACAGCTTGCAACTGGTCATCCATGCTCTCGTCGTAGCCCCAAAGCAGGCGATTGCCCC
Source organism: Trichocoleus desertorum AS-A10 (assembly GCF_039962155.1). Lineage (NCBI taxonomy): Bacteria > Bacillati > Cyanobacteriota > Cyanophyceae > Leptolyngbyales > Trichocoleusaceae > Trichocoleus > Trichocoleus desertorum. The sequence continues at coordinate 48,847 of NZ_JAMPKN010000016.1, forward strand.
AGGCCCAAGTGCCGCATCCCATGAGGGGTAGGGAGAATGGTTGGTTACTCTGCATGGTTGGTAGTCTCAGTTACTAGTTGTCTTAGGTGGAAACAGCCTCCTTTGTTAGTCTAGTCGGCGATCGCCCGATTCTGTCTAGGTTTCTAAGCTGATTAGGGATGCGATCGCAGCGCTATGATCTCTGGGCTTGCTTCACTTTGAGCACTTGCTGAGGCGCTTGCATTTCTGTAAATAGCTGAATGGCACGCTCAAAGTTGGTTTGACTACTCACAATATTGTTCATTTTTTGGTGAGTGAGTCCTAGCTGGAAATAAGCTTCAGCCAAATCACATTTGGCACCAATTTGTTCTAAAAGGGCGATCGCTTCGGCGTGATGATTGAGGGCGATATCAAAAGTAGATTGTTGGCGCTCAATTTCAGCTAAACCATTGAGAGTTTTGGCTTTGGTTTGGGTGTAGCAGCCTGCCTCAGAAAAGGTCAATGCCATCTGGTACATGGCACTTGCTTTCTCGAAATCGCCTAAATTAACATAAGTTTGGCCCAGAATTTGAATGAAGTAAGCAAATCTTCCGCTGTGCTCTGTCAACTGTTCAGTCAGGAGGGGATGGTAGATTGTCTCCGCCAACGTGAGAGATGCACTTGGCATCAAATAAGAATTGACCAAAGCTAGACAGACAGTGGCTTTTTCGGCCCATCGGTGGTGTTCGGTGTTTTGAGCTAGAGCAATTACTTGCTGAAACAAACGGGCGGCATCCACTAACTCCCACAGATCAATTTTGTAAAGACCAATGCTGAGTAGGGAATCGACTTTCAGCATTTTGAAGTAGTAGAGCTGATGTTTTTTGGCTGGAGTTTGAAATGTAGTAGGGAGAGACTGCAAGGCTTGGTGAGCCAGCGTTATCGTTGTTTCTTGGCAAGCGATCGCCTGATGAATTTTGCCCGTAATCCAGTGCAAATCTCCCCAGATGTTGTAGAGTTCGCTGAGGTTGCGATCGGAGCGCACATTGCGAATCACTTGAGTAATCGCAGCGAGTAGCGGTTGCAGTAGCCCCATCCGATATAAGGTGCTACCCAGAGGGAGAAACTGCTGCCACTGATTATTTCTACTTTTGAGAATCACGCTGCCCGCTGCTTCAAAATCATTAATTTTGATGTAGTGATAGTAGGCTTCTAGGGCTTGCAGTGCATCTTTGGTCGTTTCAATGGCAGGGATACTGGCAGTCCAAAACTCTGCTGCTTTGTGGTTCACAGTCACCCATTCATCACTAGCTCGTAGACGGGCGATCGCCTCTGCCCGGATGACGGGATGCAGCCAGTAGCCCCCGTTATGATGTTCGATCAGAGAACGGTTGCGAAGTGAAGCAATAGTTTGTCGCTGCTGCGTCGGTGGGACATCCCACAGTAAACAAAGTAGTGCTGCTGTAGGAATGGTGGGAACATCTTGGTAGCGGTAACAGCCCAAACGGTAAAACAAGCGATACGCTTGGCGGTCTAGAGCTTGCAGACGATTGACTTGGCTGGCGACTAAATCTTTTAAATCGGTGGTCACTAGCAAATCGCCGTCGTTTTCTTGCCAGTAAGCGGCCATATCATGAGCAAAGTCTTCCTGAATCGCGCCACAGAGAATTCCCATTGCCTTGGCATTTCCGCCATAGGCGCGGTGCATCTTCTGAAGCACTGATTTATTGATTGCAATCTCTTGATGCCGAAAGAACTGCTCCCATGCCTCCTGATCTAAGCTGGGAAGCCGATAGTGTAATAGGCTGAGGCTTGATTCACAGAGGCGATCGCGACTGGTAATTAAGGTCAGCGATCGGACTCGGCCATCGGTCAAAATCCGCAATAGCTCAACATAGTTACGATGCGCGGCTAGCAAGCGTCCTTGCAAATCTAGGGCAGGCTCCAAGTTATCGATCAGTACGCCAATGCGCCGATTTTGGAGTTGTCGCTTGAGCCGCCCTAAATTCACGCCAAAGTCTACGCTGGGTTCTTGGCCAAAGTCATGCTGGAGCCATTCCTCTACGACCCGTTCAGCAGAGGTAATATTTTGGGTTTCCTTCGCCATCAACAGTTCTAAAACCACCTCAAATTCCTGGGTTTGTAGATATTGTTGGGCCAGTGTAGTTTTTCCTAAACCGCCTTCTCCCTGAATGACGATCGCCTTGGCTCCTTGACTGGCTAAACGATGGAGGTGAGCGATCGCAGTTGTTCGTCCAACAAAGTTAGTAGGTTCTGTGATTGGAGCTATGCCTGGATGGAATGGGGGAGAAGCCGAGAGAGACTGAGTGCGAGAAATTTGTGACGTGATTGTGGTGGCTTGAAAATATCGAGCTAACGCGGTTCGGCAGTTGGTTTTATTAATCTTTTCACCAAGTTGTTGAGAGAGAAACTTCCATAAGTCGGAACCAACATCCTTGACGTGCCCTTCGGTACAACCGTAGTCAGCGGCGATTTCGAAATACTTATGCCCCTGCCAGACTTTGTGCAAGATGGTTTTCTGCAAATCACTCAGACGTTGCCCAGTTTTGGTCAGAACTAGGGTGTCAACCCATGCCAATACTGCTTCAGCGTCCATTGATAGCCACATCGCAAAGTTGTATTCAGTCTACCCCGTGCCCGGTTTTAGTTTGGCTGAAGATTGAGTTTGACTACAACTACTAAGTTGATTTTTCCGACTTTTCCGACTTTTTTCGATGCTGAAACTCCCGACTCCAACCGACTGACAAAGCATTCTGCGCCTTTATAAGCTACAGGAAAAGAGCTGGTTGAGAGAAATATGGTTGAAACGCTGCAATTGAATTCAACTTCAATAGACTTAGCAGGCCAGTACCACCAAGACCTGAATTACTGGCAGATCCAGCGTCGAATTGATGCTCTGATCAATCACTATCTCTCTGTCGAGCATTTGCGCGATCGCCTAGAAGATCTCCCAGTTCAGTTTAGAACCCCACAGACTCGGCCTTGGCAACCGATTGATTGGCAAGCGATCGACCGTCAGCAAGTAGTTGGAATTGACCTAGATGTGTTTTTGGCGATTCTCAAAGGCGCGATCGACACAGAAGCTCCCATTCGCCAATATACACAAACCAGTCGGCTGTACTTAGAACAGTTGCATCCACAGATGGCTCGGTTTGTGGGTGGTAGCGTAGACGAGCATGGTTCCCTGATAGAGCCAGGTTTGTGGGAAAAGGAGGAGCGACAACATACGCCAGCCCTGATGAAGGTGTACGCCCAACTGACAGGCGAGAAAGTTACACCAGCTCAGCGATCGGTTCGCTCCTATCAATCGTCTGATAACCCCCGCAACGATCTCTATCGACATGGACTCCATCGTATCGCGACCGAGTATGGTGCCACCTGCCTCTATCTTTGGCTAATGGCGCATACGACAGGCCCTCTCCAGTCAGTCCTAGAAGAGTTAGCACGAGATGAGATCAATCACATGACTAAATTCTGGGGCTTTGGAGTTTGGGCATTTCCAGAGTCTTCTTTGCCTCATATTGGTCTCACTCTACTCCGAACAATGCAAGGACGACTTACCTACAGCCAAAACCACAGTAGTTTGGTTGGCACACTACATCGCATGACGAACGTATTGGCTTGGCAATCTTGGTCCTGGAGTAACCGAGTCACGTTTATTTTTACCTGTACTCGAATTTTGCACCGTCTTTATGACTGGAGCAGGAGTTTGACGGCTGCGGAATTGCAAGAGCTGTTTGGTAAGGATGAGGGATGAAAAGAAATACCTGAGGGGTGAGAAATATCTTTTGTTGATGATGAGTAATTGATATAAGCTGAGAATTCAAAATTTACATGGTTACCAAATTTCTTTCGTCTTTACCGACTGATTTAGATCCCCAATGCTTGCCTCGTCATGTGGCAGTGATTATGGATGGGAATGGGCGCTGGGCGACTCAGCGGAGTTGGCCACGGGTTGCGGGGCATCGTCAAGGTGCTAAAACTCTCAAAACGCTATTACGTTGCTGCAAAGACTGGGGCATTGAATCGCTGACTGCCTACGCCTTCTCGACTGAGAATTGGCGGCGATCACCTGAAGAAGTAAATTTCTTGATGCTGCTGTTTAAGCGTTTGTTGCGTCAAGAATTAGCCGAAATGCAGCGAGAGGGCGTACAAATTACTTTTATTGGAGACTTGTCAGGTCTACCAGAAGTTTTGCAGCAGGAAATCTACTATGCAACGCAGGTGACGGCTCACAACCGAGCCATTCAATTTAATGTAGCAGTGAATTATGGTAGTCGGGCGGAAATTGCGCAGGCTTGTCGTCGGGTGGCCGAACAGGTAGAACAGGGAAAACTGTCTGCTGCTAGTGTGAGCGAAGATTTGATTGAGCAATATCTTGATACAGCTGATACTCCCGCTCCGGATCTCTTGATTCGGACTAGCGGAGAGCTACGCCTGAGCAACTTCTTGCTGTGGCAGTTGGCTTATACAGAATTGTATTTCACGGACATCCTTTGGCCCGATTTTGACCGAGCTGCTTTTCATCAAGCTTTATTGGTTTACCAAAACCGCGATCGCCGTTTCGGAACTGTCTCCACGCCACTATCTAATTCTGCGGCTCAGGCTGTCCTGTAGTTGTGCTTTAGGCGATCGCGGCAGGAGATACCAATTGGGCCGCCTGGATAAATTCATCGTGTTTAATTCGGGCCGATCGTTGCAGATATGCCATTGCCTTCAATGCAGCCCAGTGAGCCTCCCAATCCGAGCCAGCACAGCAATCTTCGATCACATAAAAGTGATAGTCGCGATGGTGGGCTTCGGCGGCGGTGTAGTGGACACAAACGTTGGTCATCGTGCCCATCAAGATTAGGGTGTCAACTTTTAAGCCTCGCAAAAGTATTTCTAGGTCAGTACCAAAGAAGCAGCTATAGCGGCGTTTACCAATCGCGAATTCTCCTTCGATGGGGGCGAGTTCCCAGTAATAGTCGGTACTCGGCCAAGTTTCTAAACAGTGAATGGGTTCTGCACCATCGAGTTCTCGGCCAAAGTCCACCATTTCCTTGCGATGGATTTCCTTAAAGTGAATGATGGGCATTTTGGCGGCTCGTGCGGCTGCTAGTACTTGCTTAGCTTTTGGCAAAACCTCGAGTGTACCCACATGTGGCAATCCACCTTCGTCAGTAAACACACCTGTTTGAAAATCAACACAGATTAGCGCTGTGGTTTGGGGATTAAATTGGAAAGACATAGAGTACCTGCAAAAGTGATGATTTAGCCAATACTTTAATGACGGATTTGGTCAGCCCAAGGCGTGAGCTTTTGCGAAAGTGATTTTAAGCCGTAGTCAATCACGACTCCAATCACCCCGATCAGAGCAATGCAGAACAATACTTTTTCTGTTTGCAGGAAGCGTTGGGCTTGAATAATTTTGAAGCCTAAACCATTCTGTGCCGCCACCAGTTCTGCAATCACCAAGAAGTTCCAGGCTCCGGAGATGTTGACGCGGAGAGTATCAAGAACACTAGGGAAGGCAGCAGGAATAATCACTTTGAAGACCACATTCCGCCGAGTTGCACCCAATGTGTAAGCCACATTGATCATCTCATTGGGTATGAATTTCACTGCATCCGCTACCATAATGGCGTTATACAACACCACTCCCAACATGATGATCAAGATTTTGGAAGGCTCTCCCAAGCCCAACCAAATCACGATTAACGGCACAAAGGCAGTCACGGGCATATAACGCACAGTACCAACCAAGGGAGCAAACAAGCTATCCAGGCTGTAGAACGTGCCCATTGCCAATCCCATCGGCACGCCAACGACTGCGGCTGCGAGGAAACCAGCCAAGACACGGCCACTGCTGACTAAGACATCTAACGCTAGATTGTCTTCAGTAAACAGTTTGAGACCAGCTTGAAAGACAAGGGCTGGGGAGGGCAAAAAGATTGGTGACACCCATCCCAAAGAGCTAACCACAGTCCAGAGTAATAGCGGAACGACTAGGGAGATGGCAATGAGGAGCAAAGACAGGGATTTAGGGAATCCTTGACGAATACTCCAAAAAGTCGAAGGCTGCAAATAGTGATATTCACGGGTAGGTTCTGAATTGGCTAGGCTGGATTGAGTCACAGAAATTACCTCCGCTATCGTTAAGACTTGGGCTAAAAGTGGTGTTTAAGAAGACCTGAGTTTAGAAGAACTTTAAATACCGCTGAATTTCCCAATCGGAGACGTGGGTGTGATATTCTTCCCATTCCTGGGATTTAAACTCAATGTAAGACTTGTACATTAATGGCCCCATCACTTTTTCGCTCAGCGGGTCGCTGGCAAAAGCGGCGATCGCCTCCCCTAGATTGCGCGGTAAGAAGCGGATGCCCATCTCCTCCAACTGCTCCAACGAGTAGTTATACATGTTTTCGGTATTGGGTTCCCCTGGATCAACGCCCTCACGAATTCCCTCTAGTCCAGCGGCTAATAGAATGGCTGCTCCTAGGTAGGGATTGCTGGCAATATCAGCGGCACGACATTCCACTCGTCCCCCTGCTAAGGGAATCCGCAACATATTAGTGCGGTTGTTGTTGCCGTAGCAGATGTAGATGGGAGCCCAAGTGAAACCTGACATACTGCCTCTAGCTACCAACCGCTTGTAGCTATTGACCGTGGGGGCAATGACGGCGCAGATAGCAGGAGCATGTTTGAGGATACCTGCAATGAACTGATAGCCGAGTTTGGAGAGCTTACAACCTCGCGCATCGTCAGGCTCATAAAACAGATTCTCTCCTGTCTGGATGTCTGCCAAAGACATATTGTAGTGAGCGCCGCTCCCCGTCCGGTTGACAAAGGGTTTGGGCATGAAAGTGGCGAAAAAGCCATGCTTACGAGCGATCTCTTTTACCATGAGCCGGAAGAAGATAAAACGATCGGCCATTTTGAGGGCATCACAATAAGCGAAATCGGTTTCAAACTGACCATTACCATCTTCGTGGTCGAAAGAATAAACATCCCACCCCAGGCTATTCATAGCCTCGACAATTTCTGTTACCCAGGTGTAGTTATCCAGCAGTCCTTGTAGGTCGTAGCAAGGTTTAGCTAAGGTATCGCGATCGCTCACTGGCACAACTTTGCCATCTTCTCCTTCTTTCAGGAGAAAAAACTCAGTTTCTATTCCTAAGTTGAAGGTAAATCCCATCGCAGCAGCTTCGGCTAGAACTCGCTTGAGGATGCCGCGAGAGCAAGCTTCAAAAGGTTCTCCTTTCAGGTAAAGATCGCTGGCCAACCAAACCAATTCTGAATTCCAGGGCAAGATAGTCGCTGAGTTCGGATCAGGGCGAGCCGATACTTCTTCGTCACTGACATCTTGCGGTACGCCATCCAGGGCAGCTCCTGTGAATAGCTCTGACCCGGACATCATTTGTCCCCAGTGATTCAATGGCACTGATTTGGCCTTGCACATGCCGTGGATATCGACAAAACTAGCCAGGGCATACTTCACGCCTTGATCTTGTAGCGATTCTTTGAGTGCTTGTGATTCTGGAGTTAGGGTTTCAGTCATCTTCTTATCCTTCAAGTTCGGGCGTTACTGAATGGCAGGCGGCATCTCTTCTAGAGGAGTTCCTTCCGTCATGGCTCGTTGCAGTTGGGCGCTTAGCTCTACCACACAGCTTTCTAAGATTTGCTTGCCAAAATTAAAATCTGCTTGGCTAGGGTTTCCCACTGCTCCATGAACACTTTCTTTATTGACGGTGTAGGCGAAGAAGCAACCAGCCGAGCGATCGGGTTCATCTAGCGCCTTATCCATCTGTACCAGATCAGGGCGTAACGCCAACATCATGGAAGTCTCGGCACAGTTGGCATGAAAATTAGCCGCATCCTGGTGATAGAACTGATGAATTTGAGGCGTGATTTCCCAAAGCGATCGCAGGGCAATCCGGAGATCGGGATAGGTGTGCCGCACATTTTCCAGGCCGCAACGCAGCGGTGCCCAGTTGGTGACGTGACCGTTCAGCAAGAGTAAACGCTGGAATCCGGCGCTATAAACCCACTCGGCAATTTCTAAAATTAATTTAGCCAAGGTTTCTGGGCGTAGGGAGATAGTTCCGGGCCATTTTTTGGAATGACCTAGAGAGCAACCGTAAGCTAAAGCAGGTAACACGGGGATGCCCGTTTGAGATGAGACTCCGTGAGCCACGGCGATCGCGGAGAATGTATCTACCCCAACGGGCAAATGCAGACCATGTTGTTCAGTGGCTCCAATTGGGAGGATTACCATGTCGATTCCACTGTCTCGCAATTGGGTAATTTGCTCCCAAGTCAGTTCTTCCCAGAGTATGGGTTGGTTGGTTGCGTTGTCTGAGCGAGTCATGGTCTCACAGTTCCTGGCAGAGACTCGATCGGACATCCCGGTTGTCGGCGGCGCTCTAGATAGTCCTGCATAATTTGGTGATACCGTTCTTGGCCGAAAATAGCGTAGTGGCCCGGATAGACTGTCTGTACAGGCAGCTGTTGCAAGCGTTCGTAGGTGGCTGTGTAGGTGGGGATGTGGCTGCAATGTAGTTCATCTAGTAACTCACCGTCGTAAATCACATCGCCAGAGAACAGCTCTTGAGAGCCAGGATCATACAGAGCAATACAGCCAGCGGAATGTCCGGGTAGATGCAACACTTCTAAGGCGCGATCGCCCAAGTCCAGCACATCCCCTTCTTGCAGAACTCTAGTAGGCTCAGTCTCTCGGAGGGTGTACTGCTCGACTGTAAACCCAGCATGAGGTAGCAGATCGAAATGATCTGGTTGCACCCAACCCTGCTCTGGTAAACACAGCGCCTCATAATCATCACCTCGCCGCAGAGCCTCTGCTTCTGCCGCATGAATGGCTCGCTGATCAAACTCATATAGTCCGCCCGCATGGTCGAAATGAATGTGAGAGGCGATCGCTAGCAAAGGTTTATCAATTAAGGCAGCAATATGTTGCCGCAGACTCGCCACTCCTAACCCGGTATCAACCAGTAGATCTTGGGTTTGGCCTTTGATTAGCCAAAGATTGGCGCGATTATAGGCGTAGTAGTGAGGCTCTGTAATCAAATACAGGTTGTCTCGGACTTGTTGGGTGGAAAACCAATGCTCACAGACGGGTTTGTTGCACATGATGATAACGAGCAGATGAGCAATGGATGATTATGCTGCTTTCACGATGGAAGCGTCATATAAGGACTCGACTTTAAGAGCTTGAGGCACAAACTTAAAGTCATAAGCGGCTTTGGCAGTCATGTCCAAATTGCCAATCAAACTGTTGGCATTACTAGCATTGAAACCGACAGATTTATTGCCTTCTAAATCAAATAGTTTTACGCCTTCCAATTGCGTTTTGATCTCCTCAGCGCTCACCCCTAGCCTTGTACCTGCAAGCTTCAGAGACTCGGCATCGTTTGCATTCAAAAGCTTCACAGCTTGATCGACTGCTTTGAGATAAGTTTGTAGATCTGCCTGACGGGTTTGCAGCAACTTGTCATGCACCGCAATCACATCTGCAATCAGATTGGTATCCTTGGTGGAGAAAATGATTTCTCCTCCTCCTTGCTGTGCGGCTTTACTCAAGTAAGGTTCATAGGAAACGGCAACATCTACTTGTTTGGCAGCGAAAGCGGTTGCCGCATCAGCCGCTGCTAGATCTTTAACGATCGTATCTGCTTCAGTCAGCCCTCCTTTTTCTAGGTAGGCTCGTAGCAGAACTTTTTCAAATAAAATATTTTCACGAGCGATCGTTTTGCCTTTGACATCTTGAGGAGATTTAATCCCACGGCCAATAATGCCATCCGAGCCATTGGAGTAGTCCACCAAGTAAATCATTTTGATCGAAGGATCTTTAGCCGCCATTTGAATGGCATCTCCAGAGGTAAACCAGCCAATATCTACTTTTCCTGCTAGGAACGCGGTCATCTCTTCTGTAGCACTCTGGAAAAACAGATCTTGAACTTTTAGCCCTGCTTGGGAGAAAAGATTTTTGCCTACTGCTACGTGATGACCAGAATAGCCCACCCAGTTATTGGTAGCAGAAACCAACGCTTGAGATTGAGGTGCATTGGTATTGGGTTGCTGAGAGCAGGCAATGCTGAGGACTAAAGACAAGAACGCTAAACCCAGCAACCGAATCAAAGAAGGGAACTTACGCATGGAGTCTGATTGAGTTTGATTAACTAAAGAGAAACTGTGGCAACATCGTGACGGAGGGTATGAATAATTTGCCGTTTAATATCGACAAAGGTGGGAGAAAGTTTAATATCCAATTCTCGACGTTCTGGCAATTGAATCGTAATCTCGGCTTTGATTTGACCCGGATGGGCACTCATGACATAAACCCGTTGCGATAAGTAGATGGCTTCCTCAATGTCATGAGTAATCATCATCACGGTGACATGAGTCTGTGCCCATAGCTCTAGTAAGAACTGTTGCATTTGTTCTTTAGTCTGGGCATCCAAAGCGCCAAAGGGTTCGTCCATCAGTAACACAGCGGGCTCATTGGCTAAGGCTCGTGCGATCGCGACTCGTTGCTTCATCCCACCCGATAACTGTTTGGGGTAGCTGCTGGCAAACTTTGACAACCCCACCACATTCAGGAAATAACCTACGCGATCGCGCTGTTCGGCTTTTGACATTTGGCGGAGTTGTAACCCAAACGCCACATTCTGAGCTACGGTCAGCCAAGGATAGAGCGTATATCCCTGAAATACCATGCCGCGATCGGAACCAGGGCGACCTGTCACCAACTGACTATCGACAAAGACCGCACCAGAGGAAGGGGCAGCCAGCCCAGCCACAATGTTGAGTAACGTGGACTTGCCGCAACCAGAGGCACCAACCAAACAGACAAATTCTCTAGAGTGAATCTGTAGGTTGATATCGTCCAGTACTCTTAATTGCCTACCCTTGAGACCGTAGGATTTGCAAACATTGTGAACCTCTAGTTTTGCACCTGTGGGAGAAGGCATTGGATGGGTTGGTTGGGGTTGAGCAGCGCGCTCTGGCAACTTAGGAGATTTTGAATCAGTACTGAGCATTGCAAAAAGCTCCTGAGGCGGGAAGGATTACGGTGCTGATCCGAAGAACCGAGGCAGATTGAACCTCTACAAATTCTTTAGATTTTCCGATAACGAAAGTTGCCATATGCAAACTCAACTGTAGGAAATAGAACAAAAAAGCCCAGGAGAGAAGCAACTGCTGTAGCAGTAAACTCTCCCGGGCTTTTATCCCGCCGTGTAACCTATCAAACTCTATAAAAGTTAATAGATCCGCTTCTCTCGGACCAGGCACTTATCTCGATGGATAGGTCGGAACCCTAGAAGCTGTAACAGTTTTCAGTTTTTTTAACTTCTCTAGAAAGCTTTTTTCAAGAATAATGAATGACCCAGACTATATATAGCCAGTTGCTAACAGGAGCCGTTGTATCAGAAGTGACGAAATTGCAGGGCATTGCTAAAACCCTAAAAGTTTAATCAAGGGCGATCGCGGTCTCAACCTAACTTCAGCAGGCTCAGGGAATTGATTCTCACAACCTTGTAGAGATTGAGTAGTGATTTCGTGGAACTAGGGGTTGCATGCAGCGTATTTCAGTAGTTGGAACCACGGGTTCTGGTAAAACAACTCTGGCTAGGCACATTTCTCAACGTCTAAACATCTCGCACGTTGAGTTGGATGCTTTGCACTGGAACCCTAATTGGTCGGAAAGTGCCACCGATGTTTTTTGCTCGCGAGTAGCTGAAGCTTTGAGTGGCGATCGCTGGGTGGTAGATGGAAATTACAGCGAAGTACGAAATCTAACTTGGTCCAAAGCCGATACTTTAGTCTGGATAGATCTACCCTTTTCCACTACCTTTGGGCGACTATTGCGACGCACGGTGCGACGAGTGGTGACTCAAGAAGAACTCTGGAGTGGCAACCGGGAGACGCTCACCAAAGCACTAAGCCAAGACTCGATTCTGTTGTGGCTATTTCGCACCTACCACAAGCGCCGACGTGAATATCCCGTCCTACTACAGCGACCAGAGTATGCTCATCTAAAAATCATCCATTTGCGATCGCCCCAGGTTGCTCAAACCTGGCTAAAGGAACTGGGCTAGCTTGGCTGAATTAGCTCACCAGAGACGAACACAGCCTCTTTCAGCCAATAGTCTTGCATCTCAGCAAAGGTTTTGACTTGCCTACCATAGAGGGGATTGCCTAGCAACAAGGTACGTTTTACTGGATCAATGGCTAACAGAGCGATCGCATGAGAGATCTTGCTCTCTCCTACAGGCTCCATGACATGCAAAACTGCTAGTTGCTGACGATTCACTAGATCTTGAATACTTAAATTACGCTCGTATTGAGGATCTAGCCCTAAAACCTGCATGGCATAAATCTCCGCGATCGTACTGGTACCCGTGCGGTCAGTCCCAGCTAGCTTCGTCACATCTAGCTCAGTGATGGATGACTCAGGTTTGATTATTTGAGCGATGGTGGCAATAGATGCAGCAGCACATGTGTAAGGAGTGGTTTGCAGCACAACTTCCTCGGAAACTCTAGCGGCTTGGACCAAGTTGTCGATTGGCAACTGGTAGTACGCCAAGAAGCAGGTAGCCGACAAGCTCACCACCAAAAACAAAACTAATTGTTGTAGGCGCTGTATATCTTTCCAACCAGGTAACTCCAACGATAGGATCAGCCCAGTGCAGAAGCAGCAAACCGCCAAAACAGCATCCCAAAGGTAGGCTCCCACATATAGCAAAAGAAAGTTGGGCACCCAAGGGCTGCTGCGTCCTGCTACTAGTACGATACTCAGCAGGGTGCCAACACCTAGTGACAATAGGCTAATCACATACACTTGTTTCTGACGGTGCTGTAGGGCGTTGGCAGCGGTGAAACCCCGCCGAGCTAAGGCTTGACCTGTAAAGATACCTGGCAAAAAAGAGATTAGGGAGATGATTAGTAGAAACACAAGCTCAACTGCTGTTTGCAGCACGCTATGGATGAGTTGAGCCTAAAGTTCCCAGATAGGCAGCTTTAACCCCAAAAATAGCTCCACCAAACTCAACTATTTTGTAGTTCAGCGAAGTCAGTATCTCTACCAAATGAGTGACCGAGGAGTAGGAGATTACATCTATGGATGAATGCCCAAAAGACTTTAGTAGAGCAAGATTAAGGGGCTGTAGTCATTAAAACAGTTTTATAAACATACGGTTAGAAAAGTAAAATCTTGGGTTTAAGCGATCGTCTAAATTCTTGTTTGAACTCTTAATAACCTTGCTGAATATACTTCTAAAAAACAAATTTTTTCAGAAAACATACGAATCAGGAGGGAGAAATGACTTTAGAACAACATAGAAGAGCGATCGGTATATTTCCCAGTCGTGAACAGGCAGAACACGCATTGGGAGAATTGCGTGACAGCGGCTTTCCGATGGACAAAGTTTCTGTTGTAGCGAAAGACTCAAATCACAACGATGAGCGGCTGGCAGGCACTGAAGTCACACATCAAGTCGGCAACAAAGTCGGTAACAAAGCTGATGAAGGTGCAAAGACAGGCGCGATTACGGGCGGTGCGTTGGGTGGTTTGGCAGGTCTGCTAGTGGGTCTTGGTATCTTAGCAATCCCAGGAATTGGGCCAGTAATGCTAGCGGGAGCAGGAGCCACTGTCTTAGCTACAGCGCTCTCAGGTACGGCCATTGGCGCTGCTACAGGCGGCTTGCTGGGCGGGCTAGTAGGGCTAGGCATCCCTGAAGATCGGGCTAAAGTCTATAGCGATCGCGTGGCTCAAGGACAATACATGGTCATAGTGGAAGGCACAGATGCAGACCTGCGTCGCGCTGAAGCGATCCTCCAGCATCGAGGCGTTGAGGAGTGGGGCATCTATGACACTCAGCACTCCGAGGGAGTTGGCTTCACCGCCATTGTTGAGTCACCTGTTAAGTCACCTGAAATAGCTAACTCCGCCGCCACAGTCGCCGCAGTTGAGTCAGAAAATATCCAATCTATTGACTTGTATTCAGAACGGCTGGTGCCAGATAAGACTCGGCAAAAGACAGGGGAAGTCTCTGTTGGTAAGCACGTTGCCGTAGAAACCCAAAGTGTTTCAACTTCAATTGAGCGAGAGCGCGTTATTGTGGAGCGGATTAAAATAGAGGACGCTGACCGACCTGTAGCACTTGATGAGACTAGCTTTCGAGCCGGAGAAATCTTCCGCATGGCAGTGTATGAGGAGACACCAAACATTCAAAAAGAGGTGTTTGTTCGCGAAGAGGTCAGCCTACGGAAGGAAGTTACCCGAGAGGTGGTCAGCCTTGAAGATACAGTACGTCGCGAAGAAATTCGGGTCGAGACAGAAGGGCATCCCGCTGTGAATGCAGACCGCGATCGCCTGCCTCAGGATCGGATCTAAGCTTTATCTTCACGGGTAGCAATCGCCCCTCTCAGATTAGCTTTGAGGCTTAGGTCAGCGATCGCCCTCAAACAATAATTGATAAATAATCAGCTTTTGCAAAGAAAATTATGAAGACGTTAACTCCATTGTTTCTGAGTAGTGTTTTGCTACTGGGCTTAGCAGCTTGTGATACTGCTAGAACCAGTAACAGTTCACCGGATACAGCGACACAGCCAGAGAGCAACTTAAAAGAGCCTGTTGCCCAGAAAAACCAAAATGATGCTACTTCCGAACTGCGAAGAAGGCAATTAAATTCTGACATTCGTGCCCGTGAGCAGCGCAATGATGCCACTGGCGATGACGCTATTAGAGCCGATGGTGATCTACAAAGCGAAGTGCGCTCAAAGTTAGAAGCTAATCTGCCTCAAAGTGAATTAACTATCACTGCGGAAGAGGGAACAGTCACGATCGCTGGAACGGTCGTAGATGATCAACAACTGAGAAAAATCGAACCTTTAGCAAAACAAATTAAAGGCGTTCGCGCTGTGACTGTCAAGGCTAACGTTGCTTCCCATGCCCAGCCAGATGAACCACCCGCAGCAGACTCCAAAGAAGTAACAGAAACTCACACAAATTAGAATTCGTGGTCCTAGCTGGTACGATTTAGCTCGGGCAAAACAACCGAAAATTTGAAAATCTATTAGTTGGGTTGAACGTCAACCTCGCCAGAGATCTCATTTAGCCGGCTGGGTTCAATATCTAAAGAGTTGTCGCTAGCTTTGATCTGCTTAATTGCAAAACTAGCGAATAATCTTTAGGTAAACAGATACGTGATTTTTGTGAAGATATTGTGAGGCCTCAGTCCCTTCACGCAGCGATCGCAGACTTTTTTGACATAGATATGGAACTAAAAACGATCGCTGGAAATCCCATTAGTTGCTTGGGTTTAGCTAGCCGACGAGTACAAGAATCGGCTTGTATAGCTCAAGCATTTGAGGCTGGGGTTAACTACTTTTTCTTCTATAACTTGGGTTCTGAGCGATTTTTAGAGGCATTGAAATTACTGGCGATCGCTCAACGAGAAAATTTATGTATCGCCACAGGCAGTGAACAACGCAGCTCTACTGCCCTTAGAGAGTATCTAGATCAAGTAAGAAAAACATTAGCGGTTGATGTAGTAGATATCTTTTTTGCGCAATATGTGTCTCCTAGCGATAACCCTACCGAGGTTGCAGCAGTGCTAGAGGAGCTATACGAATGGAAAGCACAAGGATATGTCCGCTATGTTGGCGTCAGTACCCATAACCGAGCGATCGCTCTGGATATGATCCAAAGTCAGCGCTGTGATGTCTTGATGCATCGCTATAACATGGCGCACCGTAAAGCAGAAGTAGATGTTTTGCCGACGGTAGTTCAAACAGGTATCCCAGTAGTGGCATTCACTGCGACCCGCTGGGGCACTCTATTGCGATCGCCCGCCGATTGGCCTCATGATCCCCCTAGCGCTACTGATTGCTATCGCTTCTCCCTGCAACCCTCGGCGATTCCAGTTGTTTTGACTTCACCTGCCAACTTGACGGAACTGACTGCAAATCTTAGCGTCTTACAAACTGCATCCCTGACTTCTCCAGAGCTAGTTCACTGGCGACAGTATGGGGATTTCGTTTATGGCAATGGCCTGGACAAATTTGAGACGCAATGGCTTTAGTGCTCAACCAACCACAATTATTTATTGGGTAAGTCCGGTTTGCGGAGCAATTTTGCTGTAACTACAAATACCTATACAATAGTTGACTTGGATTTCACTACGAAAGCATGCGATCGCACAACTGGGTAGAGCACTCATTCAAACCAATGAAACGACCACTACGCTTTCTGTCTAAAAGCTGGCGGCAGTCGCTCCAGTCCTGCTTCCTATTTTGCTTAGCAGCGTCCCTGACTATCTTACTAGCGGGTCAGCCCACCAAAGCGATCGCGCAAAGTCCAATTCCAGAAATGCCTTTGCCAGAGGTGCCACTGCCAGAGGTCAGCGTTCCACAACCTACGCCGAAGCCCCACCAGGAAATTCGGGGAGTTTGGCTAACCGAGAATGATAATGACATCCTGAGAGATCAGGCTAAGCTTCAAGATGCTGTCGGTCAACTGGCTCGATTGAACTTCAACACACTTTACCCAGTAATTTGGAATTCAGGGTATGTGCTGTATCCAAGCGCTGTGGCTCAACGCCATGAAATTCAACCTTTTGTACGCAAAGGCTTGCAGGGACAGGATATCCTTGCTGATCTAGCAACTCAAGCTCATCAAAAAGGATTGCTCGTGATCCCTTGGTTTGAGTTCGGGTTCATGGCACCTGCGGTTTCGGAGTTAGCCGCCAATCGTCCTGAGTGGTTCACCCACCGCCGCGACGGTAGCCTAACCACAGAGATTGATGCTGGTGAGGTGATGTGGTTAAATCCGTTCTTGCCAGAGGTGCAGCAGTTCATTAGCGATCTGGTGCTAGAAGCGGTGACTCAGTACGATGTCGATGGCATCCAGTTTGATGACCACATGAGCTTGCCTGTTGAGTTCGGTTACGACCGCCATACCTTAGCTTTATACAAAAAGGAAACCAAGAAAGACGCTCCAGCCAATGCTCGTGATCCAGAGTGGGTGCGCTGGCGGGCTGATAAAATTACGGCCTTCATGGCTCAGTTAAATAAAGCAGTCAAGGAGAGAAAGCCAAATGCGATCTTCTCTGTGTCTCCTAACCCCTATGATTCGGCCTACAGTGGCTATCTGCAAGACTGGTTGAGTTGGGTACGGAAGGATATTGTAGATGAGCTGATCGTGCAGGTGTATCGTCCTGATATGCAGAGTTTCCTAGGACAAATCGCCCGCTCGGAACTCCAAGAAGCTAGTCAAAAAATCCCCACGGGAGTTGGGGTGCTGACAGGCTTGAGAAACAAACCTATGCCGATGTCGCTGATTCAGTCAAAAGTCAGAGCCGCTCGCGATCGCGGTTTGGGCGTATCCTTCTTCTACTACGAAAGCCTCTGGGAGCATACCCCCGAACCCGCAGCAGAACGACAAGCTAACTTTCAGGCGCTTTTCCAATCGCCAGTGGCGCGGGCAGTAACAGAGTAGGAATTGCAGCCCTAAGTGGTTGAGCGCCAAGAGGGAGGGGTAACATAGTAAACGCTCAACCTTTCAACCTAAATTAGTTCAGGCGCTTGAAATATTATTCTCAAGAACGGGATGTTTTCCCTACTCAGTACCTTAGGGACCTTCGAGGTCAGATTCTCGCTTGCTCTTATTTAGCGGTGAATAATCTCAATCGTGACTTTGTGGGAACCAAAGGATTTTCGGTCGTGTTTCAACGCTCAGAACTGGGGAAGGTAGAGCAGCAATTCCCGTTCTTTAAGCCTTATCTCGATCGAGCCTTACTGCCCAACTGCAACGCCTTTTACCTCAACCCTTTGTTATTGGGGGAAGGCTCCCGTGTTGACCCCCATATCGATCGCTCGTTGCGGTCCTACTGCAAAACCGTTGAGCCACCAATGGCAGTGAGCGTGCTCTATGTACAGGTGCCAGCCAATCTGGAGGGCGGAGAATTAGTGCTACGTCGCCAAAAGCAGCAGGTTGGGCAAGTGAAACCTCTAGCCAATACGTTGGTGTATTTTCAAGGGGATTTGACCCATTCTGTGAATGCGGTGAAAACAACCGGAACGCGGCTGAGCTTAGTCTGCGAACAATACAGCCTCTGTGATGCAGAGCTGCATGACATCCCGACCTTGACCATAGAATCGAGGGCCATGAAGCCAAAACGCAAATAGCGAATGCTACAACAGCCACAACCCCATTGCGATCGCGACCCCTACCAGCGTGATGTTGTCGATGTCTGGAAATGGTAGAGCTTCTACGAGAGTTGCCACAAACGTGATCGCTGCTACTGCACCTGCGGTATTCGCAAAATTGAGAGGTAGTTGAAAGTGGCCCAGGTGATTGAAGAGCATTAGAAATCCTAGGCCAAATCCGAAACTGCCCAAAAACATAGCTGTTGACCCTGCCCAGCTTTTATGAGAGCTAAAGGGTAACTTGTGTTTGCCTAGTCGTCGCCCCACAATATCTGCTAAGCCATCACCGCCACACATCAGCATTAAAGCCAAAATTCCAACAGGGGAGTTGCGCCAGAACAGCACTGTGCAGAGAATAAAGGCAATGCCGTAGTACAGCGGTCCCCGCAAAATTTCGGTGGGCTTGCCCTCACGGGTCATGGCTTGAACAGCGGCAGGATCGGCAATCAGTTGGGTGCCGATCGCTAAAAACTGAAGGGTGATTGCGAGAGGTACCAGGGCTGCAAAATACCGTGCGAGCGCCTGCTCGCTGTAGAGATGCCAGCAGAGGACAAACAACGGCCCTGTCCCAATATGAATAATTTTGCGGCTGAGTTTCTGTTCTAGCCAGCCTCGTTGCGCCAGCGTATTTACTAGCTTGAGCCAACTGAGGGCGATCGCAAAGGTGATTGCCGTAGCTGCAATATCTCGAACTAGGGAATTAGCTAATAAAGCACTCAATTCCATTTTTTAAGTCAAACAACAACAGCATCCAGAATCTTTCCTTACAATAATCTCCTCCAATACGATGAGCTTGCCTAGAGTTGTGCTGAAAAAAGATTTAGTTTAAATCTTTCTGGCAAAAGTATCAGCAACAAGGCTCTCTTTTAATCCAGAAGGGAGATATGAGAAACAGAATTGGATGCTGTTGTAATTTCGGTCGATAAATTCACAAAGGAACTTACTTGTAATCTGCATCGATCGGAAACTGGACTACTTACGACCCAGAACGATTCTTGTGATTGACTTCCCCAAATAGGTTGAGGTTACTTGGAGTTGGGCTGATGCAAGACTTCATTGAAGCGTAAATTTCAGTGAAACTATCAGCAACAAAGCTCCCGATTAAAGTGGAGAGGAAATACCAAGAACCAGTTTAAATGCAGCGGTAATTTGGTCCAGTAAACAGGATGAGGAATTAATTTTTAACCTCCTCTTGACGTGCAACGTAACGATTTACTCGTCTCAGAAGCTAATTAGCTTCTATTAACAGAATACTCGGATTTTATCGGTTTCATGACATTGAAACCAAAGTTTACGATCGCGCAATTACACACTCTTAAAACTGGACTAACCTGAGCTGGGTTAACTTGGGCGATCGCCAGTTGAGTTGGTAGCTGTCTCTGGTTTCAACGGTAAGCCATCCCGAAAGACAAGTAGCTCTCCGGGTTGAAAGGGTGTCCAAACTTCGTTATCGGTGAGCGGCACAGTGGCAATAATGGCAACGCGATCGCGGGGGGTAGTCAGCTCCTGAAAATCCACGGTGAGGTCAGCATCAATTAGATGGGCTGCGGCAAAGGGAGCCTGACGCACGATGTAGCAAAGCTTGGTAGAACAGTGAGCAAAGAAGTGTTCACCATCGGAGAGCAAGTAGTTGAAGCTGCCTTGCTGGGCGATCGCGCGAGTGACTTCGTCCAAGACTGGATAAAGTTGTTCTAGGGGCGGTTTATCTTCTGGGAAGGCTTGCCGCAAAGTATTCATGATCAGGCAAAAAGCTCGTTCACTGTCGGTCTGTCCTACCGGACGGTAAAAGCCATTGCTTTCTGGGTAAAAGTCGGGCAAGTCGCCATTGTGAGCAAAGATCCAATAGCACCCCCACAGTTCCCGGCGGAAGGGATGGCAGTTTTCAAGCGCCACTCCCCCAAACGTTGCTTTACGGATATGGGCAATCACATGGGTAGATTTGATCGGATATTGCCGCACTAGCTCGGCAATGGGGGAGGTGGAGGAGGGTTTTTCATCTAGAAATAAACGGCATCCTAACCCCTCAAAGAAGGCGATTCCCCAGCCATCTTGGTGTTCATCGGTTTTGCCCCCTCGCGCCGAGAAGCCTTCAAATGAAAAGCAGATGTCGGTGGGTACGTTGCAGTTCATTCCCAACAGTTGGCACATGGAGGCAATGTCTCGATAGTCCTTCAAACCCTATGCCCATTGATTGTACGTGCGGATCGCCCCCATTACTGAAACTGAGCCAATAACCAAGCCCCTACTTGAGACTGGTCCATCTGCCGACTGCGTTGCAATGCCTCTTCTAAAACGGATATGGCTAAGCTCGGTAAAACTTGCGATTCGCGAATCCGCCGACTTCCTTGCTCAGCCATGCCACCTTGAGGATTGGCGGGCAGCATGGCAAAGGCGAGAATCTGCCCCTGCTGGACATCTACAATCCAGTATTCTTTTACGGCTAAGTCTTCGTAGAGTAAGCGCTTGGCTCCTTGATCGGCGAGTAAGGTGGTGCTGGAGATTTCGATGACTAAATCGGGGGCGGGATAGCGGTCTAGATCAATGATGTTAGTGCCCCAAGGAATTGCTTGAGCTTGTGGCCCAATGTAGTAAGAAATATCAGGCTGGCATTCTTGGTGGTTGGCTTTGCGATAGGTGCAGTTATTGAGGCTCTTAAGGGCAATGTTTTTGGCAATCCCAAAGAGATTGACTGCTAGGGCGATCGCGGAATCAGCAGCCGCGTGATCGTGACCAACTGGCAGCATTTCTATTCTCATGTGGCCGTTGTAGTAGTAACCTCTGGCTGTTGCATAAGCAGGATTTGCGATCGCCTGCAAGTAATCCTCCCAAGAGGCAGCAACCCAGGTATCAGTTAGCGGTTTAGTCTGTAGGTAACTCATCAGTTTTTCCTACGTCTCGCGATCGGCACATGGTCTATATTCGCTTAATTGAAGGAAGGTGTACTCTTTTTAATTCATCCCACTACCACACAGAAGCAAACTACATCCCTCATCCCTCTTTTTACCCTTCCACTATCTCCCACAGCGCATCAATCCCACTACCAAGATACTTTGAATCCCTATGCTGCTCGATCCAGTCAGCCACAGTAGAAGCAATATTGAAAGACTTTTTACCTAGGTTGCTCAACGCATTGGTAGCCCTGAAACGAACATGAGAATTTTCATCTTGAAGCAGGCCCAGCAGTCCTTGCAACACAACTTCAGAACTATTGCCCAATCTGCCTAATGCATCGGCGGCGCTAAAGCGGACACTAAAATCTTCATTTTGAAGTAAGCTCAGCATTTCTTGCAGCACAACTTCAGAACTATTGCCCAATCTGCCTAATGCGTCGACAGCGATGTAACGAACACGAGAATTTTCATCTTGAAGCAGGCCCAGCAGCCTTTGCAACACGGCTTCAGAACTATTGCCCAACTTGCCTAATGTATCGACAGCAACGTAACGAACACGAGAATTTTCATTTTGAAGCAAGCTCAGCAGTCCTTGCAGCACAACTTCAGAACTATTGCCCAACTTGCCTAATGCATCAGCGGCTTTGTGACGGACATCAAAATCTTCATCCTGAAGCAGGCCCAGCAGTCCTTGCAGCACAACTTCAGAACTATTGCCCAACTTGCCTAATGCATCAGCGGTACTAAAACGAACACGAGAATTTTCATCTTGAAGCAAGCTCAGCAGTCCTTGCAGCACAACTTCAGAGCTATTGCCCAACTTGCCTAATGCATCAGCGGTACTAAAACGAACACGAGAATTTTCATCTTGAAGCAAGCTCAGCAGTCCTTGCAGCACAACTTCAGAACCATTGCCCAACTTGCCTAATGCGTCGGCGGCGATGTAGCGAACATCAGAATCTTCATCCTGAAGCAGGCCCAGCAGTCCTTGCAGCACAACTTCAGAGCTATTACCCAACTTGCCTAATGCGTCGGCGGCGATGTAGCGAACACGAGAATTTTCATTTTGAAGCAGGCCCAGCAGTCCTTGCAGCACAACTTCAGAACCATTGCCCAACTTGCCTAATGTATCAGCAGCTCTGTGACGGATATCAAAATCTTCATTTTGAAGCAAGCTCAGCAGTCCTCGCAGCACAACTTCAGAACTATTGCCCAACTTGCCTAATGCGTCGGCGGCGATGTAGCGAACATCAGAATCCTCATCCTGAAGCAAGCCCAGCAGTCCTTGCAGCACAACTTCAGAGCTATTGCCTAAGTCGCCCAACACATAAGCTGCTCTGGAACGAACACTCAGGTTTTCATCCTTGAGGCGCACAAGCAAAGTTAGAATCGCTTCCTTTTGTTCTCCTAAAGCCGCTTGATATTCCAGTAAGCGCCATTGGTCAATTCTTTCTATTTCGTCTTTGAGTAATAAGAGTGTTTGAAGTTCAAATTCTGTTTCATCCAAGCTACACAGGGTTTGAAATACCTGTGAACGCAGCTTGTTACCAATTTGCAGTGGGTCACTGACTTCCAGCTCAATCAGTGTCATTAAAACTTCTTGGCTGAGTTGATTATCCGCGACTTTTAAGTTTCTAGGATTTTCAGTAAGGCAACTTCCAGCAAATAGCAGATCTCTGTGTATCCATTGTTCATACTCACTCTGAGCCTCAAGCACAGCTCGAATAGCTCTAGCTGCTTTTTTCGGTTTTTGCTGAGCGATTAGCAATAACAGTACTTCTCGCCAGTGAGGGTCATGCAGATGAGTTTTAATAGCATCAAGCACAATATCAAAATTGTCTTCGTTATCAGCTTGGTAATTGATTTCTTGAGCACACAAGTACTCCTGAAAGGTTTTATGAACAAAGGCGTAACAGTCTTGGCCTTGCTCGTTGAGTAGCCCGGTACGATCGCGAATGAAATCAACAAAACGTTTAGCTTCCTGTCGCGCCTGATGCAGCTCAACTTGCTTTTGAGTTTTAATTGCTTGGCTCAACTGTTCAATCAGCTCATCACGATCAATTAATGTGCCTCCTTCTTGATCACCTGTGCTACCCTGACGATGAATCCAGCAAGCCAATTTTTCCATCAAGCGCCGTAAGTCATCTAACTCTAGATATTTCAGTTCTTGATGACTACTAAGTTCCTTATTGGCATCCCAAGAAGTTAGTAATGTTTCAACAGCTTTGTCATAAAGCTTGTGGCGCTCTTTAGGCAGTAAGGCTTGGTAGCGGTGAATCAGCGCAATGATTGTGAGTATCAGAGGATTTTTTGCCAAAAGTCTAATTCGGTCATTTTGAGACAGAGCTTTTTTCAGACTTTCTTCTCGGCGTTGTGCTTCTGCTTGATCCTTAAAGCGGCTTTGATACCAACAATGAATAAACTCGTTAACTTTAGGCTCATCAAAGGCCTGTAACTTGTAATGGGGAAACTCCTCAGTGTGGAAAAAGTCTCGCTTGTATCCAGCGGGTCGAGACGTAATAATGGCCTGATTTTGCTTAAACTGCCCTAAGAAATTCTCGATTAATCGCACCACCTCATAACGCTTTGCTTCTTCCGGTACTTCGTCCAAGCCAGCCAGCAAAATCAACGCTCGACCATCTTCTAGCCAATACTCAAAGAACCCAGTTGGCAAGGTTTTGACAGCCATGCGATTCTTAGCAAACTGCTTGGCATACTCCAAAATACTAGTGTTTGGGTGTTTGGCTAAATCTCGTATCCGAATCAAAATCGGTAACCAATCCACATTAGTCACTAACCCTAATTTCTCTGGCTGTTTCTGCGCCAACATTAACGCAAAGTAGATCATCAGCGTAGTCTTTCCAGACCCCGGTGCTCCCAGCAGCACAACCTTAGAGGTTTGGCTTTGATGGAGCAACTGCCGAGCTAAAAATTTCTTACCAGAGCGACTACCTAGTTTTGCCCGCTGCCTTTGCTCATGTAGTAACTCTTTCTGACGATTTCTGGCTTGCAGCTCAAATAAGATTGGATTTCCATCCTCATCGGCGAGTATGTTTCCAGCTCCATCACCTAGCAAGCCGAAGCGTTCTCCATCTTTTTGCCAAACCTCCTCCACTACATCTGGCATCACAAATATCTGAGCTAGTTTTTCCGATTGCTCTACCTCCTGACCAGGCACCGCAATACCAGCGAACTTCACATCATCAAACCAGTTCACCAATTGCTTGAAGTAATCTTCCTTAGCAACCTGAAACCTCAAGTAAGTACTGGTGCGCTCAAAATAAGCACTGGCAAACTCTTTTATCCATCGTTCTAAACAAGCCGCATTTAACTTGACTGTGGGATCAGTAGCGATCTGCTTAAAGGCTTCAATCAAATAAGTAGTATCAGGGACACCCGCATTTTTTAGGGGCTTCTCCAGTTCACCCTGAACACCTGAATGCTCAAACGCTCGCGTTAAAAATGTATCTGTTTCCTTGTCTCCACAGTAGTAGAACAAAGACTGACTGATCGCCAAAGTTTTCTCCTGGGCTGTTGCAGCGTTGATGCCCGCTTCTAGCGCCTTCTGCAAATCAGTGGGATTGAGCTTACTGCTGACCTTAGAGACGATCGCCTTAGAAATGTGAGGTAAAGCAGCCTTAACTAAACCGCCACCAATCGTTGCTAGTTCTACACTCATGCTGCCCTAACTGACTTGCTTTGACTGTATTATGGCCTCTTTCAAAACATTGAGCCGCAAACTGTAACGTTCAGCAGCACAGCGATCGCCCCTCAATAACTTTCCTGAAGCAATTAGCGTTACCCTGTAAGGGATGAAATAACATAACGTAGCTTTCAATCAAAACCTTATGAGATTGGTTTTAGGTTTGCCCCGCCTCGCCCTAACTGGCTTTGGTTTAGCGATCGCCCCCACCGCTTTGTTGGCCCAGACTGCCACCGCTCAGCCGCAAGGGATGCAGGGTAGCTATGTTGGCGTGACGGTTGATAGCAGCAAAACCAACGAAATGCTGCAATCCTTCATAGAACCAGGAACCTGGGATGGTAGCCCTACTTGGTCGCCAGCAGAGCTTTGGCAAGAGCCTACTGACAACTCCAGCGTCGGGGTCGAAAATCAGTTTCAAGGCCGCTTGGATTTGCCCAACAGCAAAATCTCGGCAAGAGGGTCCGTCTTTTTGGTGGATAAAGAAGTGAAGGCCGTGATGCCAATGCTCTCCTACGACCTTGCTGTGAGCGGCAACACCAACATTTATGCAGGAGCAGGATATACCTTCGTCAAAACGCCAGAACAAGCCACACCGCTAGGCGATCGCAATGGCGTCGTCCTGACTACAGGTGTAGAAGCAGCCGTGAGTGATGGCATTGTGATTTACGGAGATGCCAAATTGAGGCTCAACCGCGATCGCGCTGACACCAATCCTCCCGTGAGAGTGCAGGTAGGAGCGGGTTACCGTTTTTAGAGCATGAAATTCCTCTCCGAATCGGGGAGGGGCTGAGGAGAGGACTCCCAAGTCAGCTAGAAAGCGCTAAATCCGCTTGCAAGAAGTCGATAAATTGCCGAGCGGTACGGCCAGAACGACCATTGTGGCGCGTCGCCCATTGCAAGGCTTGGAACTCCAACTCTTCGCGATTGATGGCAATTCCTGCCTGAACCGCGAGGTGTCGCACCATCTGCAAATACACATCCTGGTTAGCAGGCTCAAAGGTTAGAGTTAGTCCAAAGCGATCGCTAAAAGATAGCTTCTCCTGCACCGTATCCCAATTGTGGATTTCGTCACTATCCTTCGGTCGGGGGCGATCGCCAAAGAACTCGCGTACCAAATGCCGTCGGTTGGATGTGGCATAAACGACAA
This sequence comes from Trichocoleus desertorum AS-A10, assembly GCF_039962155.1. Classification (NCBI taxonomy): domain Bacteria; kingdom Bacillati; phylum Cyanobacteriota; class Cyanophyceae; order Leptolyngbyales; family Trichocoleusaceae; genus Trichocoleus; species Trichocoleus desertorum. The sequence goes on from NZ_JAMPKN010000016.1 coordinate 74,777, forward strand.
CATTTTGCGCTCGAGCCGTCAAGTTACCTTCCAGTACGACCTTTAAGGATTTGAAAGCATCATCATCTTCTTCAAACGACAGATCGTCCACAAAAACAATGAACTTCTGGGGCAAATTCCGCAGTTGCTCCACGATTACAGGTAGCTCTTTTAGGTCAGACTTGGCGACTTCAATCAAGCGCAACCCCAAGTCGCTGTACTCATTCAACAACGCCTTTACTAGGGAAGACTTGCCAGAGCCACGACTGCCATAGAGCAACACATGCAACGCTGGGTAACCAGACAGCAAAAAGGCTGTGTTTTTCATTAAAGCTTCCCGTGCCGCCTCATAACCCACCAAATCTGTGAGCCGAATTGGGTCAGGGTGAGCAATTCCCACTAACTTTCCAGATTGCCAGCGACAGGCGCAATATTCCGCGAAGAAGCCAGTGCCAAAACGTTGGTAATAGGCCGCCAAATCTTCTAAGGCATCCGACCAGTCATCCATCGTTTGCAGTTTGGTAATCAGCAGTTGCTCCTGCATGGTTTCATCCGTATGCAGCGCGATCGCAGGGCTAAAGCAGGTCAAGTCATCCACCCAGGAAACTGGAGCTGCAGGCAGTTGGGCTATTACTTGCACCCATTGGCTCAAGCGATAGCTCGTGCAGCCATACAGCGTTTGCAGCACCCGCAAGTCATGCCGCGCCGCTGTGACTAAAGCCGGAGGTAGTTCGGTTAATTCCGTTTGCTGCACGCGCCGCGAGAAGGGATTATCAGCCTTGAGGAGTTGCATCAGCAGGTATTCTTGCCAGCCTTGATTGCTCGCGGCCAAAGATTGAAACCAGCGCCCATAGGCTTGCACACAAGCCAACCCGTCTACATCCGTGTGGCGTAGGGCTTGCAACAGTTCCACAAACCGCCGACCGACTTCCTCCTCAAATAAAAATTGGTAGAGCAAGAGGGACGCGGCTTGACGTTGGATAAATTGAACTGAAGCAACAGTTTGGGCATCCATGAATGAATCAGGTAGTTTACTTGAGGAATGCGCGATCGTCCGTTAATCTCTGGACTAAGTGTACAAACTTCAGCCCTGATAGCCAGGGAATTGACCTTATGGAATCAGCTGTGATTAACCCAGGTATTTTGGCCGCGATCGCCTACGGAACTTTAGCTATTATCGGGGGAATCGTGGGCTTCCTCCAAGTTCAAAGTAAAGCATCCCTCATTTCTGGTAGCATCAGTGGCCTGTTGCTAATCGGTGCGGCAGTGCTACAACTGCAAGGATACGCTTGGGGTTTGCCTTTAGCCGCTGCGATTACTGCTCTACTCATCATTGTGTTTGTGGGACGCTGGACCAAAACTCGCAAATTTATGCCTGCGGGTCTAATGATTATTTTAGGGGTAGGAGCTTTGGCGGTGATGCTGTACACCCTCCGGGGCCAATAAAAAACCTAGCTTCCTGTGAGAAGCTAGGCAAAGCTAGGAGAACTGCTTGATCTGGATTACAGCGATCGCTTACATACAGGCATAGCCACCAGAGATGAACTTTAACGTGGTGCCTGCTGGGCAATCTTGTTGAGTGATGCTGCCCTCCAGTGAATTAGTACTGGTAGTTGATGTGGTTGTTGTAGGGGTCAAATTAGCCATTGGTGAAACATTCAAGAAGTAGGGTAATGGCTTACCACCGCTAGCTCCCACCGCAGGGATATTGAGCAAGCTATCCGTTGCATTGCCAGTGCCATCATTAGTAACAGACTGAGTATCACCGGGATGACCATTGGGAATGAACAGTTGAGGATGATCAAAAGGTGCCTTGCGGTTGCGAACTCGCTCATCTGTCAGCGCTTTCATGAAAGCGACCAAATCATCCTTTTCTGTTTCAGTTAGACCCAGATTCACGATATCGGGATCCAAGTCATTGATATTGGCTTCGTGGAAGTCTCCGCCTCGGTTATAGAATTCCACCACTTGACGTAGAGTGAGCTGACCGCCGTTGTGGAAGTAAGGCCCAGTGAGTTCCACGTTACGCAGCGTTGGAGTTTTGAAGGCTCCATTCACGGCAACTCGCTCATTCGGGTCTAGCGGTGCTGCCTCAATGTTTTCTTCAGGAACACCCTCCAAGACAGGAGCAGGCGCACCCGCAGCCACTTCTTGCTGAGTCAGCTTGCTAAACGATAGCGGCTTACCAAATGGATCGGTACCACCTACACCCAAGTCTTCCCCAGTGGGTCGCACAGCAATGTTGTAGAAGCCATTGTCATAGACAGCAATGTTGTTGTCGCCCATCCGCATCCGTTCGATTTTCTGGTTTTTGACGTTCGCTACAGAAGCGTTGGTAAACTCTGGACCACTATGACAGTTAATACACTTTGCCTTACCCTCGAAGAGTTCTAAGCCGTGCTTCTGTTGGGCAGTCAGAGCGCTAGTGGTTCCGACAGCATATTTGTCAAAAGGAGTTTGGTCAGAGACCAAAGTCGCTTCATAAGCTTGGACTGCCAAACCAAAGAAGAGGGGGAAGTTGTACTCCATTTGGGTAAATTGATTACTTGCCAAAGGAGTTCCAGGATGAGGTTTTAAGACTGGATTATTGTTGGCATCAAACTCTACGATCGTATTGGTGTTGTTCCACCACACATCTTGAAAGACATTGCGAATCAAGGTGGCGTAGGTAGAGGTCTTGAGGCCAGGTAAAGGATAGCGGCTAGAAGACCCTAGAGCACTATCTGTAGAACTGACTTGCTGCTTAGAGAGCGGACGCAGGGAGAGCATTTTTCGTGCCAATTGAGCGAATCCGCGCTTTTGGAAGGACATCTCAAATCCGCTCAGCGGTGGGCCAACTGCCTGAGAAGCCAAGCTGGAATTCTTAATGCTGATTCTTACCCAATCGGCACTTGATCCTGATGTTTTTAGAACTCGTGCATTGGGATCGCGATCGCCAAATGGATTTTGTCCGTTGAATTCATGCTGCGCTCGACCATCCCAGAAGTTACGGAAGTTAAAAACAGCATTGATGACGGTGGGGCTGTTGCGAGGCTCTACCCGACGTACATTAATGCCCTGTATTTCGAAGGAGTCGTTGTCTGTCTCAACGGTCCCTGCATCGGCTGATTTACGGGGCACCACCTCGGTTAGGAACCCATTGAATGCTCCCTGAGAAGAGGAAACATCGTTGGCATCCGCTAGCACCGTTGAGTTGCGGTCATCGGGGTTTGCCAGTTTGTGAAAGGGAAAGTCACTGACCTGCAATTGGTAGTTAGGTGCGCCACCAATTTGATAGGTTTTGTCCCCAGCAATTAAAGCAGGGTTGATTTGGTTTTTGGAGCGGTTGTCTGCGCCAGCGCTAAAGTGACAAGAGGCACAAGCTAACACGCCATCGCTTCCTACCTGCATATCCCAAAACAGAGATTTTCCTAAAGCGATCGCTGCTTTTTCGTTCTTGATGTATTCACTGATGTTAGGTGGTTTGGGGACTGGAACCGTACTCAGCGAAACTAGTGGTGGCAGCGAGTCAGAAACTGTTTGAGCCGATAAAGTAGATGAAACCGCCTGACCTGCAAAAATTGCCAGAGCAAATAGAATGGCAATCCGCAAGTGCTTAAACGGTTTCCCTTTAAATCTAGGCATCTTGGAAGTTAGCCGAAGGCAACTTCGCCAGATGGCTAGAGGGAAGTTAAACATATTCCTTTCTCTAGTCATATAGATCTGAATGGATGAGGTAAATACCTACGTCTTTAGGTAGATGTCGATCCTTCTGATTGAAGCACTACGTAGAGGTAATAATGCAAGTACCTACGTAGTTTTCACTAAAACTTTGTACTAGTTGTTACTGAATTGCTTAGGCGATCGCCTGTTCCTCTTGGTATTACTAGACCTTGGAAGCCAGGCAGCTTTGTGAAGTTACTATTAATACCTGTATCTTCAACGCTTACTAATATTGCTTCTACAGGCGATCGCTCCTTTGACCTAATCACAGTATTAGGTGAAGTTTAAGCAGCTTGGTCTAGACCAGTAGCTTTCTTTCGCTTGTGGATCGCTCTTGCACCTAGAGCACCTACACTGAGAAGACCCAATCCAGAAGCGGGCTCAGGAACACTTGCAGGCACGTCTTCAGTCCGTAAGGAAACATGCAATGTGTAGTTACCTTCTATTCGGCCTGCTGTAGCGGGAGGAATAAAGTTGACACCTAAGTAGTAAGTGCCTGGGTTACTCAGGTTGAATCCCAAAAAAGAATCACAAGAGAAGTTGGGATCAAAAATTGAGCAACTTGCCTGACTACCCTTAGCTCCTAAACTGGCTAAAGCATCGTCGTTGAAAGCGAGTAAAGTCAAATCTGGTAGGCGATCGAACAAAAAGAGTTGAGTGTCTAGATCTCCAGTTGTGCGATCGATGTCAAAGAAGCTAAAAGTCCGCTTGCCTGTAGGAACTGTGAATGAGTAAAAGTCGAATTCATCTAAGCACTCATCTTGCGTGATGCACTCTGAAAAACCACTACCCCAAATAGAGGCATGGGGGATTTCCAAAGAATTCAAAATGTCTTCATCCCAATCGAGCGAAAACAAGGAATCCAGGCTCTGGGCTTCTGTAAACAAATCATTGTTGGGTTCTTGTTCCGGAGCATAGCTCGCGATCGCAGGTCGTACTACTAGTGGTAAGCCAACCGAAAAAAGAGCACCAAGCGCTGCAACCGTTCCGGTTTTCCAAAGGTTAGATACGAAGTTCATTGCTCTCATTGGGTGAATGTTGATGATTGAGACCCCTTGAGAGACAGATCAATTTAGGTATCAAAAGTACCTTTTATCTACGTATTTCTCGGCTCATTTTTTTACTCTGAGCATTATTAAAGAGGTCTCTGTATATAAATTGACATGAATTGTACGGAGGCAGTAGAGCATCTAAGTATGATTTATCAAAAAAATATACTAGGAAATTAATTTTAAAGTACTTATAAATACTTAGGTTTAGCCTAAATCCATCATTGTCTAATGCTTGTGGAGCTGATTCCAAAAAGCTTGTATGAGCTACTTTGAAGTTTTAATGAGCCCAAAGCTATTTTTTATACGACAATGTTCTGTAATCTAGAGCTGCTACTCTGGAAGTGGTACGACAGTGTTATTAATTATTTAGGCCAAGGTTAAGTAAATTTGGTGTAACTATTGTTATGCGTACTAACTCGTTCTGGTGCGATCGCGCTTACCAAACTAGTTGATATCACTGAATAGCTAGAGGAAAATCACCTATCTCGAATTTCATCAAGCTTTGCTGCCAAAGAGATAGGGTTTGGTACTGTCAGGAACAGGAGCAAGTTTAAGGGATTCTAGATGTAGTGCAGAAGATGTATATTCTGGCGCTAAACTCGTACCAATCTACGGCTCATAGATGAGCTAGCAATCGCTACCAGCCAAGCAGCTTGGGGGAAGTACTAATTTGGCTCTAGGCCGAGTGCAAATAAGCGTGCTTGGCCTGGGAAAAATATAAACCAGTCGCTGCATTTACATTGAGGTTACTGATGGTTTACACGACTGCTCGCTTCCCGGATATTCAAACTCATTGGGCTCGTGCTTTTATTGAGAATTTGGCGCAGCGTAACATCATTAAAGGGTTTGAGGATGGTACCTTTCGGCCCAACCAATCCATCACGCGGGCCGAGTTTGCGGCATTGATGCAAGCGACCTTTCCCAAGCCCGCCATTCGTCCCTATGTGCCGTTTGTTGATGTGCCTACTACCCACTGGGCGCGAACAGCCATCCAGAAAACTTACGAAACGGGGTTTCTGTCTGGCTATCCCAATAATCAGTTTCAACCGAACGAAAAGATTATTCGGGCTCAGGTTTTGGTTTCCCTGGTGAATGGCTTGGGCATCAACAAAATGGTTGTGGCCGATCTCAAAGCGGCTCTACCAACGGTGCATCAAGATGCAGCTCAAATTCCTGCCTATGCGACTGAGGCGATCGCAGCGGCTACCAGTGCAGGGATGATCGTCAACTACCCAGACCTGAAGCGGTTGAATCCTGCCCAAGCTGCCACCAGAGCAGAAGTTGCCGCCTTGCTCTATCAGACCCTAGTGTATTTGGGACAAGCACCCGTCATTTCATCCAACTTCATTGTGAATTATCAGCGCACTGCCGCCGTATCTCATACTAGAGAATTTCGCGGCGTGTGGGTAACATCGGTCTGGAACCGCGATTGGCCCTCTGCCTCAAAGCTATCTGTAGAGCAACAAAAGGCAGAGTTTGTTAGATTATTGGATCAGTTCCAAGCGTTGAACATCAATGCGGTGATTCTGCAAGTGCGACCAGAAGGAGATGCCCTGTATGCTTCACAGCTAGAGCCTTGGAGTAGCTGGTTAACCGGGACGCAAGGAAAAGCCCCAGAGCCGTTCTACGATCCTTTGGAGTTTGCGATCGCGCAATGCCATCAGCGCAATATGGAGTTTCATGCTTGGTTCAATCCCTACCGCGCTAGAACCGATAGACAAGACAAATCTTTAGCTGCACCCCATATTGCGGTAACGCATCCAGAAGCCGTTCTACCGTATGGAGATGAGCTGTGGATGGACCCAGGAGCAAAAGTAGTCCAAGATTTGTCTTACAACGTGATTTTGGACGTAGTTCGCCGCTATGACGTAGATGGGATACATTTGGATGATTATTTTTATCCTTATCCGATCGCAAACCAGCCATTTCCAGACGAGAAAACCTATCAGGCGTACCAAGCAAAAGGCGGTACACTCTCCTTGGGAGATTGGCGACGGGAGAATGTCAATCAACTGATTCAGCGCCTTGCCACCGGGATTCGAGCCACGAAACGTCATGTCAAATTTGGCATCAGCCCTTTTGGGATTTATCGCCCTGGACAGCCTCCTAAGGCTCAAGGATTAGATGCCTACGATCGCCTGTACGCCGATGCCTTAAAGTGGATGCAACAAGGTTGGGCCGACTATCTCGCCCCACAACTGTATTGGCGCATTGACGCTCCCGCCCAGAGTTACCCGATGTTGTTGCAGTGGTGGACTGAGCAAAATTCCCAACGTCGGCACATTTATATCGGCAACCACTTAAGTAAATTAGACAGCGTCAAGTGGCCTGTTGCAGAGGTAGAGCAGCAAATCGCCATCACTCGCAGCATGGCAGCTCAATTAGCCTTGGGCAATATCTTTTTCAGCGCCAAACCCTTGCTTGACAGTCGTTTAGGCATTACAGACACTTTCAAAAATGTCCTCTATACCAAACTTGCTTTAGCACCTGCAATGACTTGGTTGAGTAGCGATCGCCCCTCTCTCCCGATTAACCTGAAATTGCAAAACGGAACCCTCACTTGGAGCACCACAGCCAATAGTACAGTGCGATCTTGGACCCTCTATCAACAGTCAGGAGAAACTTGGACATTGCAGCGAATCCTACCTGCTGACACAAAAACTGTCACCCTTACAACTGGCACCTACGCTCTCTGCACTGTTGATAGATTAGCCAACGAAAGTGCTGGAGTGTTAATTACAGTGAAGTAAATTAGGCAGAGCAATGGCGCTGAGGCAACTCAGGTTCTGTTCAGGTTATGTCTAAGGAGGGTGAACAATCTAAGCTCGGCTGCGACAAGATCAAACAATACTCCAGCTTATTTGATTGTTACAGTGCGAGTTTTATTGGCTTCAAGTGTGAGCTTGAAACAGCCCCTACCTACAACATGAGTGCTTAATATGCCTAGCAATATCAAAGAGAAAATTACCCAAGATTTGCAACAAGTCAAATCTACTGGACAAGTGCGATCGGACCGCATCCGAGACATTGTCAAGTCGGCAGTTTCCCAAGTTAGCTCTGAAGTAAAGCAAGGTTCTGGTGAACTTCGGGATATTGTCAGAGATGCCATTTCTGCGGTTGTGGAAACCTTTCAAGAAAAAGGTGGTGAGCTAAAGGAAGAAGTAACGGCTTCGCTGGAAGGCGCTATTGAGGGCGTAAGTGAGCTGAGACGCCGCTCGATCGCTCAAACCCAATCGGAGATGAAGCAATTGGAAACCAGATTAGACAGCGAAGAGGCAGAACTGCAACAAGAAATCGATCGCCTCTTAGTTGATGTGGGTGAAGCAGACCACGGTGAGACTTCACCTAAGGTCAAGACAGCCATTACATCCGCAGTCGATAGCTTGCGAGATAGCGATGAAGTCTCTTTGATGAAAAAACGCTATGCTCAACTCCAAGCACAACTGGCAATTCTCCGAGCTAACTTAGCGGCTCGTTATGGTGGACGCACCGAAGATATCCAAGGATATTTAGACGAAGCCAAAAACTGGTATGACCGCTCTCGGCCCCAAGCGGAAGCGTTGGCTGAGCAAGTAGAACAGAAGCGATCGCAGCTAGAGGAGCGCTTGGGAGATGCAGGGACAGCCGTAGCGAAAAAAGAGCGCCAAATTCGGCAAATTCTCAGTGAGCTACTGCACTCTGCGGGTGATGCTTTACGCGAGAAAGAGCGTTCTAATAAGCGCTAATTTTGGTTCAATTTCTTTGTTAGAGATTTGTTAGAGATTAGATAAAAAAGAGGGCGATCGCTCTTCTGTTAACCAGAGGCGATCGCCCTCTTTTTTTACACGAAACCCTGTAGGGGCGAACGGCCATTCGCCCCTACGAGTTGCTAACTAACGTTAATCAACTGGAGCAATCGCTGTAAGGAGATCTCTACCTGGGCAGGATAGTGGTTGAGGTCGTGGCCGAGGCTGTAGATTGCTTTTTCCAAAAGATAGGCATTCAGCAGCACCTGTAGCTCCTGCTCGGTTTGAGGCACGAAAGGATGCTGAGCCGCAGTCTCAAGGTAGGTGTTGAGGAATGTAGCACTGACAGAACCATGCCAAAACTCCGTCCATTGCTCCATGAGAGCTAGGTTGTCGGCATGAATCAAGCCACCTTCAATTTCATTGCGCAGAGCTTGGTTAGCGGCGTAATAGAAGGACTGGAGTATCCCTGCCACATCTCGTAAAGGCGATCGCTTCATCCGGCGTTCGCTCAGAGTTCGATTCGGTTCTCCCTCAAAATCAATAATGATGAAATCCTTCCCGGTATACAGTACTTGCCCCAGATGATAATCTCCGTGGCAGCGAGTCCGCATCGCGGTAATTTTTTGGTTCAGAATGAGTTGGAAGCTATCCAGCGCTTTCTCCTGAAGATCACAAACAGACTGAGCCAGCGGTTGAACATCAGCAGATAAAGTGCCTAAGTTCTGCTTCAGCAACCGGAACACTTTCCCGGTCAAATTGCGCGCATATTGATAAATAGAGCGCTGATAGAATGTGGAGAAGGGTTCTGGTGCAAAACTGGCATTCTCTAGATCAGAAGCTAAAGCACTGTGCAGTTCTGCGGTCCGCTGAGCCAAGAGCTGGACATTAGCCAGATAAGAACCAATCTTACTGAGGTGAGAATCAGGCACTGTAGCTTTTTGCCAATCAAACAGCGTTCCTGAAGGAATTGAAATTTCCGTGATTGCTTCTGGCTGAATCAGAGCATGATCGAAATAATCCCGTAAACTATCGAGGGTGTAATCCCAACCGCTTCTGGTATCCAGAACAAATTCTTGCAACCTACCCAGAGTCATGGGTTCTTTATTGGGTTGGCGATACTCGAGAGCGCCTGCAACCGAAGCAAAATGCTCTAGACATTTCTTTTCTTCCAAAAAGATCCCAATTTCTAAATCCGGGTTAATACCCTCCTCAACTTTACGGAATAGCTTCAGAATCAAGCGATCGCCATAAATGATCGAGGTATTGTTGTGCTCTCCTTTCATCAGCGTCGGCTCTAGGGGAGCAGCATCAGCCGTTAAAGGAGAGAAGATATCGGTTGGTGTAGCCGCCAGTTCTCCTGCTGTCCCCTGATAGCGATGATTTTTTGCTACTGCATCTAAGAGAGCCGTGAGGAAGTTTTTGTCGGCTGTGGCATCAAATAAAACGCCAATGTCGTCTTTGCCAGTAATATGCAGGCGGGCTACCACTAGTTGCGGATTATCGGCCAATAAATGGATTGCTTGGTCTCCTTCTGCATAGCCCAGAGGAAGTAAGTAGGTTTCTGACTCTCCTTGGATATACTGCACTTGCAAGCAAAGGAGATGGGCTTCTCGGTCTTGGAAAGGAATCGCGATCGCCTCTTTAATGTGAACCGATTGCACCGTTTGTGCTTTACCAACAAACCAGCGGCAGGTATAGAGATAATTTGCTAGCACCGATTCCAAATAATCCCGTGAGTCGCGTTGGGATAACACCATCCGCCACTCACCCTGAACCGTCAATGTCGGTAGATCAGCTTGAGATTTTGGTGCTTGTAAGGCGCTGGGTTGAGGTTGTAAGGTGAACCAATAGAAAGCATAAGGCCCAACGCTGAGGAAGTAGGAAGAATCCGTAATCGGGGGGAACTGTGTACGACCAAAGATCTCTACAGGCATCATGCCTTGAAAGTTAGAGAGATCAATTTCTACAGTTTGCACAAAACGAGATAAGTTAGCAATCACCAAAATTGATTCGTCTTCGTAGGTACGAATGAAAGCCAACACCTTTCGGTTATCTGGGTGCAGCAACTCAAAACTACCCCGTCCTAAAGCTTGGTAGCGCTTGCGAGTGGCAATTAAGCGCTTCATCCAATGCCAAAGGGAATTAGGGTTAGCCCGCTGAGCCTCAACGTTGATGGCTTCGTAGTGGTACTCCGACTCGACAATAATCGGCAAATACATTCGATGAGGATTGGCACGGCTAAAACCAGCATTGCGATCGGCGCTCCATTGCATCGGAGTTCGCACGCCATTGCGATCGCCTACATAGACGTTATCCCCCATGCCAATTTCGTCTCCGTAATAGAGCACCGGAGTTCCTGGGAGGGCCAGTAGCAAGCTGTTAAGCAATTCAATTTGACGGCGATCGTTCCCCAGCAAAGGAGCCAAGCGACGGCGAATGCCCAAATTCACGCGCATATCTCGATCTTGGGCATAGACGCGATACATATAGTCGCGGTCTTCATCCGTCACCATTTCCAGGGTTAGTTCATCATGGTTACGGAGAAACAATCCCCACTGACAGTTATCTGGAATCGGCGGCGTCTGATGCAAGATATCGATAATCGGGAAGCTATCTTCCATCCGCAATGACATAAACAAGCGCGGCATCAGGGGGAAGTGGAAATTCATATGGCACTCGTCCCCGTCGCCATAGTAAGCCGCCGCATCCTCTGGCCATTGATTGGCTTCCGCTAGCAGCATCCGGTTCGGATGTCTTTCGTCCACATACTGCCGCATTTGCTTCAGAAAGTCATGGGTTTCTGGCAAATTCTCACAGTTGGTACCTTCACGCTCGTAGAGATAAGGCACCGCATCCATTCGGAGGCCATCCACCCCCATACTGAGCCAGAAATCCAGCACCTCGAAAACGGCTTGCCGTACTGCTGGATTGTCGTAGTTTAAGTCAGGCTGGTGGGAGTAGAAACGATGCCAATAGTAAGATTTCGCGATCGGGTCCCAAGCCCAGTTAGAAGTCTCAAAATCCTGGAAAATAATTCGAGCTTCCTGGTATTTTTCGGGAGTATCGCTCCACACATAGAAGTCTCGCTCTACGCTACCTTTAGGAGACCGACGCGCCCGCTGAAACCAAGGATGCTGATCAGAAGTATGGTTAACAATTAGCTCAATAATGACCCGAATGCCCCGTTGATGGGCTGCGGCCAGAAACTCCTGAAAGTCTTCTAGCGTGCCGTAAATCGGATTGACGTTGGTGTAGTCGGCAATATCGTAGCCATCGTCTTTGAGTGGCGAGGGAAAGAACGGCAGCACCCAAAGGGCAGTAGTGCCCAAATCTTGTAGATAGTCTAATTTCTCCGTCAGACCTCGAAAGTCCCCGATGCCATCCCCGTTACTGTCAGCAAAAGCCCGAACTGGCACCTCATAGATGATCGCGTTCTTAAACCATAAAGGTTCATCTTTGATCACTGAACGTTGCATCTTTTCCACAGTTCAATTCCCTATCGCCACTGTAATAAGGTAGAGAGTCTATCCCTAGCTTGCCAATAGCCTACAGGCTGAAACTTAAGGGGTATACAGTGTCTTGCCCATCAATATTTGGCTTCAGCCTCCCCCGCTCTTACTATGGTCGGCATACGATTACTCCTGAAGAAATAGATAGGTCTATGCCAGAAGAAATAAATTCACAAAAAAATGGGCGATCGCTAAGGACCACCCATTTCTATGACTCCCGGGTTACGTTGGTATTAGGCGGGATAAATGCGTAAGCGACGATGCGGTTCTGAGCCAAAGCTGCTGGACTGGAGTTGGTAATGCTCCACCAGTTCATGTTGCATCTTACGGATATGGGCTGCGCGAGGCAGCAACTCCACAGGCTGACCTTTCGGTAGCACAATTTGCTCTACTGCTAATCTGGCTTCCTCCAGCGCATCCATTTCATCACCCTCATCATTTCTGTCAGCCGCTAGATCAAAATCAGGTTCAGCGATCGCTTCTAGCCCTGGCATCCCCAACACCTGGCGTAACGTGCGGGTAATTTGAGGAGTTGTGTTGGACTTAATGGCATAGATTGGGATGTCGTGCGCTTGGGCTAGGTGCCGTAGGTTGGCATGCTTTCTCAGGTGCGATCGCAACGCCAAGATCGCTTCGGCTTCTGCCAACCCTTCAACCAGGACAACTGGTAAATTCAGCATGCTGATCACCTGTTCCAACTGCTGACGACCTGTGCCGTAGAGGTAAAGCCGTAGCGGTTGATGGCCCGATAGCTCTAAAGCCTCTCTTGGTGACAACTCACGATCAACTTCTGCTAAGCTCCTGCTTCTAGATAGATTTTGCGGAAAAGGTAGAAGCTGTCCTGTGCTTTGACTACTGGTTTTGCTAAATGAGTCATTTGCCGCAGGCGCATTGGGTCGTCTTACAGGCGATAGGCTGGGCACTTCTCGAGTAATGGTGACCTGGCCTTCGTCATTGATAGTTCTGACTTGCGGGCTAGGTTGACGACCTCTGAGCAAAGCATCTACCGTATCTGCCACCGTTTCATGCACAACCCAACGCTGCCGCTCTAGCATCTCCACAGCAATGTCGAAAGTCGGGGGAGCTTTGCGTTCCAGGACGCTCTTTTGACTACCTCGCCGTCTGGCTTCTTCATCTCCCAGCGTCACAGACTGAATTCCGCCCACCAGATCGGAAAGGGTTGGGTTTTTAATTAAGTTCTCGATCTGATTACCGTGAGCGGTCCCTACGAGTTGCACGCCTCTTTCCGCGATCGTGCGAGCAGCCAAAGCTTCGAGTTCTGTACCAATTTCATCAATGACGATTACCTCTGGCATGTGGTTTTCCACCGCCTCGATCATTACTTGATGTTGCAGTTCAGGACGAGCCACCTGCATTCGTCTAGCGCGACCGATCGCAGGGTGAGGAATATCTCCGTCTCCAGCAATCTCATTGGAGCTATCAATGATCACCACCCGCTTATTTAAGTCGTCTGCCAGGACCCGCGCAATTTCTCGCAAGGCTGTGGTTTTACCGACTCCTGGACGACCCAACATCAAAATTGACTGGCCTGTTTCCACCAGATCTCGAATCATCGCGATCGTACCGAAAATAGCACGACCTACCCGACAAGTAAGACCGACAATTTCACCAGAGCGGTTTCTGATGGCGCTAATCCGGTGCAAGGTTTGCTCAATTCCGGCGCGGTTATCTCCCCCAAAGTCGCCTACGCGATCGATGCAGTCCTGAATTTGAGCCCGAGTCACTACCTGCTCAGAAAGATACTCGGCTTGGTGCGGAAAACGAGCTTCTGGTCGCCGCCCTAAATCTAAAACGACTTCAACTAAGCGATCGCACTCTGGATGTTGTTCTAAAACCTGTTGAATCTCCGAAGGCAAAATATTTAACAGTTTCTGGAGATCATCTGTAGTTTGCATGCTTCTATGTCAGCGTTGCTAGACGCAAATAAAAGAGTTAGTAAAACCTGCTTGCCATCTCATCTAACATTGTGGCGATCGTCCCACTTTTTATCAGCCAGAGAGTACGACTACCTAAGTAGGGATTCCACCCCTGAGTCTCAGTTCTACCAATCTACCTCCCCAGATCTAGGGTTAGCCTCTACCGCTGAGTAGACGAGTAGACGGCAGATAATCATTAAGATGGCACATACTCAATTGCGGAGAGCTAAATGCTCGCACGTTTAATCAGATCCCTTAAGAAACGGCTTGGTATGACCAAAACTCAACCTCTTGGTCGAGCCAACTTGTCTGAAACAGATTCGTTTGACACCTTGCCTACCCCTTGGCCGATCGCCCAAGTTGAAGAGGAAGAAGATCCTAAGGTTGTATAGTTTCGCTCTAATAGTTTTTCTCTAAGCGGTAGGGTGACTGCTCAAATAAATCCTCTCCATCAGCCTGACGCTTCAAAGGCTAGGGAGATTGTGTTAAATTTTCTACAAAGAAATAAAAGTAATTACCTAAAATTGATGAATCTGCTTCTAGGCGATCGCCCAGGGCACAAACTCTCTATTTCCCCACGACGCAGCGGAGTAAGTTGGGGTTGGTAAGAGCTTTGGGCGAGGCACCTGGCGTAGATTCCACCCAATACTTCAGGGCTCTCACGTAGTTGAGAATTGTGATAAATACCTATTTTGTTACCGAGAAATAACAGTAGTAGGGGTATAATCGCGTTAAATTAACAAAACTACACACGTAAAATCCGGTTGTTCGGGTGAAGGAAAGGTGATAGAAGGAGTGGAACAATCTACCAGCAATTCCAAATTGCAACAACCCGATGGCACGGAAGAATCGGTAGGTTTCTCTCCGCCAGTCACTCCATTTGAATCGCCCATGTCCAACCCGGTCGTAACTGCACCTTTGTCCCAACGTACTACCCTGGCCAAACGCCTCTTTTGGAGTTTTGCCTTCGTTTTAACGACCACCGTCTCTGCGTCGATTGGTGCAAGTGTGGCTTTGCTGACTCCTTTAGCGCCGTCTTCGTCTCCAGAAGAGCAAAACGTATCTCTGAATAACCTGTGGCAGAAAGGGCTGCAGTACAAAGTGTCTCGGCCAGTCAACATCTTGGTGATGGGGGTCGATCGCGTTCCTGGGGTGACGGGTAATTCCTCAGAAGTGTTTGACGGTCGTAGCGACACCATGCTGCTGCTGCATGTTGACCCCAAAGCTCAATCAGTCAGCATGCTCTCGATTCCCAGAGATACCCAGGTGGAGATTCCGGGAATTGGGATCACCAAAGTTAACCAAGCCAATGCTAGTGGTGGACCTGCTCTAACGGCGCGGGTGGTTAGTCGAACCTTAAATGATGTCCCGATTGATCGCTACGTTCGCGTCAGTACTGATGCTTTCCGCGAGATTGTGGATTTGCTGGGCGGTGTTGATGTCTTCGTGCCTACGCCAATGGCCTATGTAGACCAAACCCAAAAGCTAAAAATCGACTTAGCGCAGGGCTGGCAAACTCTAAATGGGGAACAAGCCGAGGGCTTTGCTCGTTTTCGCAACGATGCATATGGTGACATTGGCCGAGTTCAACGCCAGCAGGCCTTAATCAAAGCTCTACGCGATCGCCTCACCAGTCCTAGTGTGCTACCGCGCCTCCCCAAGGCAATTCGCATTATGCGGAAGTACATTGACACCAACCTCAGCCTAGAGGAAATGCTATCTCTCATTGGCTTTGGTCTCAACTTAGAGCGCGACCAACTCAAGATGGTGATGCTACCCGGTCGCTTTAGCCAAGCCGATGAATACATTGCCAGCTATTGGCTCATGGACGATCGGGGGCGCGATCGCGTCATGCGAGAGTTTTTCAAAATCGACTCCAGCGGGTTAGCCCTAGACAACCAATATCGCTTGGCTTCCGATAGCGCTCCCCAAGGCCTAAGAATTGCCATCCAAAATGCCTCTGGGCAGCCTGACCTAGGTAGCCGCGTGGCTCAATTGCTAGAGAACCAGGGTTTCCCTAACGTTTACATTGTGCAAGACTGGCCTGACCATCAACGCCAAACCCAAATCATTGTGCAGCAAGGTGACTTAGAAGGGGCAGCAGTCCTGAAAAAAGCGATCGGACTGGGTAATATTGAAGCCACTTCCACCGGGGATTTGGAATCTGACCTCACTATTCGCATCGGAGAAGATTGGCTGCAAAAGGGAATCTAGAACCGTGGGCTAGATTAGTCTAGATTAGTTTGGGTAGAGCTGCGCCTGAATTAATATCCAAGCGGTCTCGTGCTAGGTTGGGTGCAGAATGTCGGTGGCTGAAGTGGGATGAAAGTTGCAGATTTAATTACCTGGTTTGAAGCTTGGGCCAATCCAAGTTGGCAGGAAAGTTGGGATAACTGTGGCTGGCAAGTAGAGCCAGGAGTTCTCGATCAACCCGCCTACGTTTTAGTCTGCCTCACCGCCACGCTCAGCGTCATGCATGAGGCGATCGCCCTCCAACATGCCGGAATTCCAGTCAGCTTAATCTTTGCCCACCATCCGTTAATCTTTGGCCCCCTGCAATCGCTAAAAAAAGGCGACCCAATCGGGGATATGGCCCGCTTAGCCTTCACTCACCAAATTGGTATTTACACAGCTCATACTAACTTTGACCAGGTGAATCACGGTACAGCAGATGTCTTAGCCGAAGTTTTGGATTTGGCTCAGGTTGCCCCGATTGTGCCGACGCAAAATGGCTTTGGTTACGGACGAGTCGGCTTGCTTGAACCAGCCCTTTCCTTACAAAATTTGCTAGCCCGGATTCAAACTCAGCTTGCACCCCCTGAGTTGATTTTTTCGCCCACGGCGGATCTGCATCAATCAATTCAAAAGGTAGCCGTTTTAGGAGGTTCTGGCGCGAGCTATATTTCCGCTGTGGTCAAGACGGGAGCGCAAGCCTACCTGACTTCGGACTGCAAGTTTCACCAGTTTCAAGAAAGTCGCGATCGCGGCCTAATTTTGATTGACGCTGGGCACTACGCCACTGAACGCCCTGCCTGTGCTCGCTTAGTCGAAAAATTGCGGGTACTAGGACTGGAATGGGTGCAACTCAGCAGCGAAGATGAAGACTTTCGGCAGTTTTACCATCATTAAATTGGTAATAATTTTGATGGTTGTGGGTTTTGCCTCCACTACTACAGCTCGTTAATTTACTTGCCAAACAACTTGTCAGCAGCTCGGCCAGTGGCATACTGTAACGGATACTCTGGTTATGAGGCTGTTTGGGAGAATTGTATTCATGGCTTATTTCTGGTTTAAAGCATTTCATATCATCGGCGTCGTAGTTTGGTTCGCCGGACTTTTCTATTTAGTGCGTTTATTCATCTACCACGTAGAAGCCGAAGAAAAGCCAGAACCCGCCCGTTCCATCTTGCAAGAGCAGTATGCCCTGATGGAAAAGCGCCTATATAACATCATCACCACGCCCGGAATGGCGGTGACAGTGGCAATGGCGATCGGCATGCTCTATACCCAACCGGATCTGTTACACGATCGCTGGTTGCACTTCAAGTTGGGATTCGTCGCCATTCTGCTGGTCTATCACCATTACTGTGGTCGCTTGCTCAAACAATTGGGTAAGGGGGAATGCAAGTGGAACAGTCGGCAATTGCGAGCCTTAAATGAAGCCCCAACGCTGCTGCTAGTCGTGATTGTGATGCTGGCAGTGTTCAAAAACAGCTTGCCCACCGATGCTACAGCCTGGGTAGTGGTCGGCTTAGTGGTTACAATGGCTGCCACAATCCAGCTTTATGCCAAGATCCGCCGCAAAAACGAGGAGAAATTAGCTGCCGCTGCTACCCAAACAACGGACAACTCTTTACCCGCTAATTCTTAAAGAGAACGAAGCAAATACTTATCAAAGTTTCCAACTTGAGTTGATCTCTCCGATCCCTCTCCGCAACGGAGGGGGATTTTGAGTTTTGCTCCCCTTCTGTATGGCTCTCCTTCTGTACCAGAGAAGGGGAGCTATAGCTCTTTATTCTTGATCTACTTCGATTCGGGCGAGTCCTGTGCCTGGGTAGTAGGTGCCTAAAATTTGGCGATAATCATATCCTTCCTCTGCCAACTTCAAGGCTCCTAATTGGCTCATTCCTCGCCCCCCATGCGCATCAATCACAATGTCATCAGAAGCGGCATAGAGCGACTCTACAATCCCACCGCGATAACTAATAAATTCTCCCGCAGTTTCGTTCACCGCTTGATAAGTCCTGTCCGCTTCTTTTTCAGCACCCGCATAAACTTGGTACTGTTCATCATCCCCTATGTGATAAAAGTCGGTTGCAGGTTTGAAATAATAAGTCAAAGCATAGGAGCGAGCCGCGATCGCCTGAGCCTTCAGAGCCGCCATCGGCCAACTCGGAGAAACCTCAGCGCCAACCACACTGTAGAGATAATCTCGCAATAGAACATGGTTAACCGCTAACAAACCACTGGGTCGTACCATCATCAGCAAACGGCCCCGGTACCAGCGATCGCCAACATAAACCAAACCTCCTTCTGTGGGTTCAATATAGACCGCACTGGGAAGCTGCCATGAATTTAAGGTGATGCCTGATCCATCGAGCTGAGCAGTATAAGCAGATTCGGCAGGTAGCTCCCGGAGCACTTGACCATTGGTGTCTAGAATAACTCCAGGTGTTGAGGTGCCGACAGCTAAAGAGTTAGCTTCTACTGCGATCGCCACCTGGATCTCCAGCACACTATCGATTGCTGTGGAGGACTTAGCGGCTGCCAATCTCTCTGCGGCACTAGCACTGATGGGTGCTGCACTAGCCTGGGCAGAAGTTTTCTGTTGCTTGGCAGGAGCCGTAGACTTAGCTTTAGCTTGTGGTTTGAGATTTTTAGCGGCAGAGGTCGTACTGGTTTTGGCGGCTGGCTTGGCAGGGCTTACAGATTTCTGAGTAGATTTTTTGGGAGAGGCAGTCGGCGTTTTTACGACACTCTTAGCAACAGTTGGCGTTGTAGTGGGAGACGGAACTGCGAGATTGGCAGTCGGTGAAGCCGAAACGACTGTTGAAGTTTCTTGAGCAACTGGGGCACTTTGGCGACTTTGGCTGATCAACAAAATGCTCACGAGCGGCACCATACCCAGCACAGGAATTAGTGGCCAAGGGCGGCGTTGGATCAAGCTAAAGATAGGCTTTACCATAGAACGGCTCAAGGTCTGGACTCCTATTTAACTGTTGGGCCTATAGCTATTTATTCCTACGGTTTTCAACTATAACTCGGCTTGGGAATCAGTTACACTAAGGCTCCGCCACAGCTAGATCCACTTCCAGCCGTACAACCATAACAGAAATTGGCAGTACGGACAGCTTCAATTACATCTAGAGTCCCAGCTTCCAGTAGCTTTGCGACGGTCAACATTTCTCTAGCGCCAGTTCTAGCAGGCAGGTTTTCCATTTGGTTAAAATCGCAGTCGTAAATATTGCCTAAATAATCAATTGAGAGTTCGTTGCGACACATTAAATTGGCTAAAGTAGCAGGGTTGAAGTTGTCTTCTAAAAACTGCAAATAAGGCTGATGCAGATGACGATGCTCTAGGTGAAACTTAGTTCGACCAATGGGCAGGTTGGTGATTGTGAATAGTTGGTTGAATTGAATTCCAAACTGCTCTTTGAGATAGGTTTTATAATCCTGCTCTAGTTTCTGTTGATTAGGTGTGAGTGAGAACTTCTCAGTGGTCGGAATTGGCGGGTTATAAACTAGATCCAGAATTAAGTTGGGGTTGTCGCCATATCCCAATTGATTGACCTTTTGCAGAGTTTGAATAGAGCGATCGAACACCCCATTGCCCCGCATTTTATCTACGTTATCTGCTTGGTAGCAGGGCAGGGAAGCCACTATTCTGACTTGATGTTGAGCAAAATATTCAGGCAAATCTTTAAATCCTGGCTCAAAACAGATGGTCAGATTGGAACGCACAATCACTTCTTTGCCTGTCGCTCTTGCCGCTTCGACTAGAGGCCGAAAGCCATAGTTCATCTCTGGAGCCCCACCCGTCAGGTCAACGGTTTTAATTTGAGAAAAGCGGTGAATTACTTCAATCAATTGCTGACACACTTCTGGCGTGAGTTCTTCTGTGCGTTTTGGCCCCGCTTCCACATGGCAATGACTACAAGCTAGATTGCAACGCCTGCCTAAATTAATTTGGAGGACGTTGATCGGTTGTTTGGTGAGGGGCGCACCCAGCTTTTGGGCGAAAGGAGTCACGGTTTTAGGACTTGATTGTGATTGAATCATCCTCTCTTCCTGTAGAGTTTCCTGAGCTAAGCGATCGCAACAGTAGACATACTCACAAACCGTCATTAGGGAGTGATTCGTCAAGCTATCGATGGAGCAGCAAATAACTTCCTGCGCTAATAGAGGCTGCGATCGGTAAAGTTAAAATCCAAGACAGCAGAATTTGATAAAACACCTGCCAGTTCGCTTGGCGAGAAATTAAACCACCACCAAAAATCGAACCCACTGAAACATGCGTCGTTGATACAGGTAAGCCATAGCGACTCGCAGCAATCACTAGGGCGGCTGTGACCAAGTTGGCCGAGAAACCTTGTCCCGCATTCATGTTGGTAATTTTTTGGCTCATTGTGATGGCAACTTTTTTAGCGTTGATTAAGCCACCGATCGCCATTCCCAAGCCAACTGCCAGCATGCCCCATTGCACAGAGAACGCTTGCCCGACCAACAGCAAGGAGACGATTTTAGGTGTATCATTCAAGCCCCTGGCAAAGCTAACCGTCCCAGCACTGACAAAGTGGAGGGCATTAATCAGTTGTTGACTTCTTACCCCTAGAAACTTACCTGTATAACGCTGCGTACAACGGTCCAAAGAATCTACCGCAATGTCGGTGGTTGTCACACACTTGAGCAGATTCGTGGCATCTGGTTGCGGAATCGGAATCACCTGCTGAGTCTCTCCTACGCACAAACACCATTCTTTTTTAATGCCAAGGGTTACTCGCAAAGTCCGAAACAGCCCGTACAATAAGCTTCCCAGTACGATCGCCAGGACAGGACTGACCAATAAAGGCAGCAAAAAAGAGCTTCCTAGGGCACCAAAATTTACCTGGCTACCGATCGCGACTAACCCAGCACCTACTAAGGCACCCGTTAACCCATGAGTGGTAGAAATAGGAAATCCCGTGAAGGTGGCTAGGATGACCGTGATTCCTGCCCCTAAGGCTACAGACAAGTGAAAGTCAGCGGCACTGGCGATCGCATCAGGCACTAGCCCCTTACCAGAAAAGTTCTTGAGTAGGGTTGCCGCTAAAAAAATTGAGCAGATTGACCCTAAAAATGTCGTTAGGGTAGCCCAAGCGATCGCGACTTTGTAGCTGGTGGTTTTGCTGCCAAATAGAGTAGCAACTCCTTTGAAGTTGTCATTGGCTCCATTGGAATATGCAAGAAAGCAAGTAGCTAGAAATAGCACAAACAAAAGCATGAGGCTTGTCCCTAACAATCCACCTAACAGCAACCACCACCGTCATAATGCCAAGTGGATGAAGTCACAATCACATCCGGAATGGTAGCTGCAAGTTTGGTAGCGGTTTTGTCGCATACGGCTGCGGGGAGACCGCGTTGTAATACGTGCCCTGCTTGGTCGTCAAAAAAGGGTTCTAACCCCGTGTAGATGGCGGTTTTTCCTGTAAAAATGCAGGCTCCATCATCCGGAATCGGCACTTTAAAGGAAACTGAATCGAGACTTTCTAATAAGAGATGTTCCCCTAGACCATAGCTTTGGCGATCGAGCAGACGATAAGGACGACGCGCCCGAATTTCTACCTGCCCAAAGCCAGCCTGGACAAGATGCTGAACATAGCGTTCATAAGTTAAGGCTCCAGATAAGCACATAGCCCGTAGACGCTCATCTTGCTGTAGATGCTCTGGAATGGACCGCGTGGCGATCGGATCACTCATCAAGAGACGACCACCCGGTTTAAGGACTCGATAAACTTCTTGAAGTGCTTTAGCTAGATCGGCAGGTTCAAAAATATTAAACAGACAGTTTTGGGCCACCACATCTACAGAAGCATCGGCAACGGGTAGATGAAAAGCATCTCCTTCCCGAATTTCCACGAAGCTAGGGTCAAACCAGTCATTTTCTTGGGCAGCCATCTGTAGATTTTGGCGAGCCGCTTCCCGCATCATCGCGACGGGGTCAACCGCGATCACCGCTCCGGGCTGGCGAGAGAAGTAGGCAAATTGCAGTGCCTCTAAACCGCCCCCCACTCCGACATAAAGAACAGTGGGGTTACCTGCTAGTTCTGTTGCATGTACGGTGGTCCCACAACCGTAGTTCATCTCCTGCATCTTGCCAGGAATGTTTAAACCAGGCAGTTGCAAGGGGCTACTTTGCACACAGCAAAGCCCCACCTGTGGCGTTTCTGCAACTTCACTATAAAACTGTGCAACTGATTCAAGATAACTCACAGAAACCCTCTCTCGTGATCTGACCTCAGTAGCTCATGGCTACGATTTCACCCAGTTAATTTTGTTGGTTAGATGGACTTTCTCAGCCCTACCCGAACCCACAAATTCGCTGTGGTGAATGACTACTTCTGGTCAGTGTAACGTCAGAAATACGTTTAGCGTGCGGTTGGATGAGCTTTAGCTTTGATTCAATGGGAGCGATACCACCGAGCCAAGCGATCGCGCGGTACTCCCAAAAAGTAAGCCAAAATTATCAGTTGATTGAGCAGTGTGGTTCGGAGCACGCCGAGTCTTGCCCAACGGCGACCAGAGGTAATAACTGGCTCAGGAACAATCACGATCGCCCCCTTTTGCTTCAACCGTTGCATCAGCTCAAAATCTTCCATAATTGGCAAATCAGCAAAGCCACCCATTTGCTGAAAGGTTTTGGCTCGGAGAAACATAGCTTGGTCGCCGTAAGGCATTTGTCCGTAGCGCGATCGCCAGTTAGCTAACCGCTCAATCAGCCGTATTCCTAGTAATGCACTATTAATACTGAGAGCAAATGCTCCAGCAATCACTCCTGGGGAAATTAAAGCTTGCTGAATTTGAGTAGCAAAATCAGCAGGTAAAAGCGTGTCTCCATGCAGAAACAGCAACACTTCTCCTGTTGCAACCTTTGCCCCAGCATTCATCTGCTGAGCGCGGCCTGGGGCAGTCGTGATTACCTTGGCTCCCAGTGATTGCGCGATCGCCACTGTCTCATCTTGGCTGCCACCATCTACCACAATAATTTCTGCATTTTTCGCCCGCTGAGCCGCCGTTAAAGTTTGGGCGATCGCGGCGGCTTCGTTGAGTACCGGAATAATAATCGAGATTTTCTCCTTCCCGAGCTGAGCAATAGATGATTGGCTGACTCGCTCCCAAATCGCTAAATCTTCAGGGCGATCAATATCATCTAAGGGCGGTAAAGAGCCAACCGATAAATCATGCTGTTGGGCGATCGCGATCGTTTGCTCCCAGACGCGATCGGTGCTCCATGTAATGCCTTGAAATAATTTTGGAACAAATTGCCGCAAACCAATCAAGTAATAGCCGCCATCGGTAGCAGGGCCTAATACTAGATCATGCTGCTGTAATTCCTGAAATGCTTTGCCGAGAATGACCATATCTAAATCGGGGCAATCAATTCCCACAATCACCACGCGCTGCATCCCGGCTCGAAAGGCAGATCGGAAAGCCTGGGCCATCCGTTGCCCTAAGTTTCCTTCACCTTGCGATCGGTAAGCCAAATTGGTTCCTAACCAGGATCGCATCAGGCGAACATTACCGCCTGTGAATCGCACCTCTAAATCAATGGGTGAACTTGCCTGGAGCAGTTGCGCTTGCGCCAATGTATGTTCTGTCATGCGCTGTTGCAAAATCGCCGCTCTCTCTGGCCCTAACGCCGGAATCAGTCGCGTTTTCGTTTTGCTAGGTTCAGGGTAACGCGTAAAAATAATCAGGCGTTCTCTCACTGCTGTCGCCACTCAGTACAGCTACTTATCCTACACTGGCGCAATTGATTAAGTTTCTCCAGGCAAAACTCTCTGTTAGCTGGAAATGTAATATAGCGATTCTTAAATGCGGTGTGCCTCTCACAACTCGCCAACTTCATAAATCATTTAGAACTGCTGTATGCCTAGTGCCAATCGGTTTGATGCTCTCCACAATCACCTAGTCAGGTAATTCAGTCGGATGAGGCACCATTTGTTGTCCATTTGTAGGATAATAGCCACAATTATTTTCTGAGGAACAATCGCACTACATCATTAACTTTTAAGATAATTTTTCAAACTGTAAAATTTCAGTAGAGAATAGTCGGCTTACTGTTCTATTGTCTTCACCTGTTTTAAGATATCAACTTGCGATCGCTCAATCAGCAATCGGTATTTCATCAAGATTGCTCATTACTATAAAGCTTCAACATAGAGTTTAAAAACAAGTGATCTGTTTGGCACCAAAAGTGATAACTTGTCCTAACAGCAAGCGCTTAGATACAGCTTGATTCAAAATTACTCAACCAAAACTGTTGCCAGGAAAGGAGGTGAATATTCCATGATTGAAACCGGACGCAGTAAAGCTCAACTCATTAACTTTCTGCAAGACGAACTCGCAGTTTCCGCTGCTTCCATGTCGCTGGCTCTACGACGATGTGAGCAGGAATCTGGTTCGCTGCCCATTATCCTTTGGCAATACGGCCTCATTTCCCTGGAGCAACTAGAACAAGTTTTTGACTGGCTAGCTAGTGCGCCTGTCTGAAGTCTCTTGGAGATGATCAGGTCGCTAGATTAGTACTGACGCGATCGCACTTTATGCCTGCCCAAATTAGATCTGGCCAGACTTAACTTGACCGAACTCAAGAATATATTGGGCAGTAAGCTGAGGCTTTTCTAAATGTGGCACATGACCACATTCGGGAATCCAAACGAGCTGACTGTTAGCGATCGCCTGCTGGAATTGAGTGGCGTCTTTAGTTCCGAGGATCTTGTCAGCCTCTCCCCACAAAATCAGCGTCTGCTGCTGAATGTGCGCTATTTTGTTGCTGAAAGAACCATAACCGCCACTTTGAGTAAAAGCAGCAAGTGCCTCACGCCAACCCGGTACTTCGAGGTGTAGGGCTGCACAGAGTTGAGCGTCTGGAGAAGCAAAGGTGGGGTCGTAGTAGGCGGTACGGCTAATGCGATCGCGAACTTTAGGACTGCGGAGAATTCCTGCGGCCAGATGGGCTATGGGTGCTACTAAAAACTTGCTCAAGGCTGGCCCACTTCTAAAGCCTGCACTATCAATCAGTACCAGCTTTTGCACGCATTCGGGGTAGGCGAGCGTGAAATCTATAGCAGCCGCTCCTCCCATCGAAGCGCCGACTAGAATCACAGGCTGATTGATCAGAGTTTTCCAGAAAGAATAGAGGTGAGTCTTAATTGCCGTGGAGCTGAAGGGATGGCCTGCCGTGCGAGCGGTAAAGCCAAATCCTAATAAATCTACAGCCCAGGTTTCAGATTGAGCCGCTAGAAGGGGCAGAAGCCGACGAAACTCAAAAACAGAGCTATCAAAGCCGTGCAGTAACAAAATCGGAGTGCCACCACTGCCCTGATGAACATAAGCTGTCGCGATCGCCTGTGAGCATAGGGGGGTAGGAATACCTTGGCATTCGATGCTTTGCGCTAGAGCAATCGAAGCGGGTTCAGTTAGGTTTTTAACTGAGGGCGGAAGAAAACTGGTGAGCATAAGCTCTAGTTTACCTCGCAACCTGGTCAATTTTGGTAAATTTCAGCCGAAGTAAGAGTTTGAGAGTGGTATAGAGCTTAAAAGCTCAAAGGCCGAGTTTGTATGTAGCGATTACAGATTCAAATGTGCACTAAGGGCCATTTAGTTAGTGGGAGTTGGGCAGGGAATCGGTTCTGGGGCAGCTAACGCCAAGATGTGATAGCAAGAAGGAGTTTCTTCACCTAAAACTTCGTTTAGTCTGCTTCTGATTAGAGCATGTAGGTCACGAATCGAATCACCGAAATCATGCTTGATGTGCAGCAAACCTGTCCGTTGTTGGTAGTCCCGGCCATATAACGCAATGAAGTAGGTGTAGCGTTCTTGGTTGGGAGCGTCCAAAACAAAATCTCTCATTGGTTTCTCCTGCGGATTAGGTAAATCCAGTTGTTGCGGCTGAGATACTTGGATAGCGGGGGCAGCCTGGTTATAGAGTGTTGCGGTTCTTTTTCTTGGCTCTAGAAGCGATTGCTGCGCGGTTCCTTAACTGTCTTGAGATTAAAACGATCTGGCTGGAACCTCTACTGTATTTCTACCCTGGTAAGCAGTAAGTCTCTAGTCTCTTTGTGTAGAATTCGGTAGTTTTACGCCCTCATCTTTAGAGATACCTGAGTAAGGCCTTGATTAAATCCACACCTGCATTAATGTGTTTTCCGGAGGATTTGCAGCGTGATCGCTCTTTATTTAAGCCTCAAACTGCTGTGCTGGCTAATTTTGAGCAATTGTCCACCTTGAAGCGGTTAGCAAGACGGACACCAAAAGAGATCTCCTTCAACTTTATTTCTGCCGCCGGGTACATGGTATCGCATTTAGCAGTTTTGGAGAACTTCAAAATACTGAACTATAGCGACTCTTTACACTAGCTAGCCAATTATGACAGCCGGTGGATCTGTGTACTGCAACTTTATCGCCGCAGCCGTGATTTGGTAGAAATTAGGCACTGCTTGAGGTGCAACTGCGATCGCTACTATATATCTTCTTTATGATTTATCTCGCGCAACTAGCTGAATTTCTAGATCAATTCTTGCGAGTTCATCAATTTGAGCTTGATCCCGGTGGTATTTATCGACCTTCAAATCGCCCAATTCAGCGCTTAGGCTTAGCTTTAGAGCCTTGGTCCGATTTAGCAGAATGGGCAACTGAAACAGAGATAGATGCATTATTTCTGCATCGGCCTTGGAAGCTTGAAGGAGATCAACTTCCGGCGCATGTAGGAGTAGTAACCTACCACTTAGCCTTCGATGAGCAGATGACTCTTGGCTTCAATCCTTTGCTTGCCAACACTTTGGGCCTCTTTGATCTAGAAGTCTTGGGCCAAAAAGCTGGACGACCGATTGGCATGCTGGGTAGTACTTCAACTCAGTGTCTTGAGAGTTTTTGCGAGCGCGTACAACAAGCATTTGGCGGCTGCGAAGCAGTAGAAAGAGGTTTACCTCAGATAGTCACTAAAGTCGCGGTTGTAGGAGCTATGACAGGGGCTTTAGTGCGAGATGCCAAAACACGTGGCGCAGAGATTTACATTACAGGGCAGTTTCGCCAGCCAGCCCGCTCTGCTGTTTTAGAAACGGGGATCAATGTCATTGTGGTAGGGCATCGTCGTAGTGAAGAGTGGGGATTGCAAGCGTTAGCTGGAGTTCTACGCGATCGCTGGCCAGAGTTGCAAGTCATTTTACCCCCATCTTAAGCAGTATTTTTGTACTATCAAGATCACCTTCTTCTGGAAGACGGCTGTTCTTCTTAAACCCTTTATAAAAGAAGTGGCTAAGTCGCTAGGTGAGCTTTAGCCGAGACACCAAGTAGCGATCTCAACCAAAATTGATCTCCCAGGAAATTTGAATTTATGCCAGTTGAAGAACTCCGTAAAAGCAAGATGATGGTGCATCTCTTAGATGCTTTAGATGCAGGCCAGGATATTGGTCACTATGGCAAGTTGACATTCGCCATGATCGCGCGTCACTTTATGGAAGAAGACGAACTGATCAGTTATTTGCAAAAAGCGCCTGATTGCAGCGAAACCGATGCCAAAGCGTTGTTTCAGCAAGTGCAGGGCAAAGACTACAATCCACCCAAACGCGATCGCATTTTGGAATGGCAACAGCAGCAAGACTTCCCCATTTGCCCAGATGCCAATGATCCCGACGCTTGCAATGTGTATAAGGAGCTAGAGTTTCCAGAGCATGTCTATGAGCATATTTCCAGCTACTACGCGCACAAGTCAGAAACTTGACGGAAGTCGCATTAACTGGGGAGCTCATGAAAAAACAAATTCTCTAGGTTGCAACGTTTACTATTGAAGCTGGGGCAATTTAATTCTTGCCAAGAATTCTGTCGGTAAGATTTAATTGCTCCACCTAGTCTTCAATTTTGCTTGGTCCAGCAGCTCCATGAGTATCTTCACACTACAGTCGGTTCAGAAAGACTTTGGCATTAAGGAAATCCTCAAAGATGCCAGCTTCAGCCTTAATGCTGACGATAAAGTTGGTCTGATTGGCACTAATGGCTCTGGCAAATCTACTCTCCTAAAGATGATTGCGGGGCTAGAACCGATTGATGCTGGACAAATTCTGGTCAATTCTAGTATCAAAATTGTTTACTTACCCCAGCAGCCTGACCTGAATGAAGAGTACACCGTTCTAGAGCAAGTTTTTGCTGACAGCGGAGAAGGAATGGCGCTGGTACGAGAGTATGAGGAGCTTTCGGACAAATTAGCGCATGGACACGGTGATGCAAATCAGTTGATGGCTCAGTTATCCGTTGTTTCGCAGCGCATGGATACTGTAGGCGCTTGGGAACTAGAAACCCAAGCCAAAATTATTTTGACCAAACTGGGAATTGAAGACTTTGAAGCTAAAATTGGCTCTCTTTCGGGCGGATACCGGAAGCGAATTGCCTTAGCGGCTGCTTTGATGGCTGGTCCCGACGTGTTGCTGATGGATGAACCTACCAACCACTTAGATGCGCTCTCTGTGGAATGGTTGCAAAGCTATCTCAATCGCTTTCGAGGTGCGTTGCTCTTGATTACTCACGATCGCTACTTTCTCGATCGCGTGACTAATCGCATCATCGAGATCGATCGGGGGGATCTGTATAGTTACTCCGGTAATTATTCCTACTACCTAGAGAAAAAAGCCCTGGCTGAGGAATCTGCCGTTAGCACTCAGCGGAAGCACCAAGGAGTTTTGCGGCGAGAACTAGAGTGGTTGAAGCGTGGCCCTAAAGCTCGCAGTACCAAGCAAAAAGCTCGGATTCAGCGCATTCAAGATATGCGATCGCAGGAATTCAAGCAAGGCCCAGGCAAAGTGGAAATATCCACTCCAGGCCGTCGCATTGGCAAAAAAGTGATTGACCTAGTCAATATCTCTAAAGCCTACGATGACCGCACTTTAATCAAGGACTTTACCTACAACTTCAATCCCGAAGATCGCGTGGGCATCATTGGCGGCAATGGGGCAGGAAAGTCTACGCTGATGAACATTATCACTGGGCGGGTGCAGCCAGACATAGGTACCGTTGAAATCGGTTCTACCATTCACATTGGCTATTTTGACCAACATTCAGAAGAGTTGTTGACCGCTCTCAACGAAGATCAGCGGGTAATCGACTACATCAAGGAAGTGGGAGAGTTCGTTAAAGTCGCTGATGGCAGCCAAATTAGCGCCTCCCAGATGCTGGAGCGCTTTCTGTTTCCTGGCAATCAACAGTATGCTCCGATCCACAAACTTTCTGGGGGAGAAAAACGTCGGTTGTTTCTCCTGCGGATATTGATGAGTGCGCCCAATGTGCTGATCTTGGATGAACCGACCAATGATTTGGATGTACAAACGCTAGCTGTTTTAGAGGAATATCTCGAAGATTTTAATGGTTGTGTGATTGCTGTTTCTCACGATCGCTATTTTCTCGATCGCGCCATAGATACAATTTTTGCCTTAGAACCGGGCGGAAATCTACGTCAATACCCCGGTAACTACTCAGTTTATCTAGACTTCAAGAAAAAGGAAGAAGAAGAGGAAGCCAAGCAAGTTGCGGCTGCAAAGCCAGACCAGCCAGCAGCGTCAACAACCTCAGAGCCAACTGCTAAATCGGCAGATGGCGATAAATCACGAAAAATCTCATATAAAGAAAAGCGGGAATTTGAGCTGCTAGAAACTAAAATTCCTGAGATGGAAGCGGAGAAAGAAGCGATCGAAAAAACGCTCTACAATAACCCACCTTCTGGTTTTAGTGAGGTGCAACAACTCTCAGAACGCTTAGCGGAGCTGACCCAAGCGATCGATCAGGCGACTGAGCGCTGGATGGAGTTGGCAGAGCTAGTTGCTTAAGCCAATAAGGGGCGATCGCCGATCGAAAGTGTGGATGAGAGGCGAAGGATGAAAGGCGATCGCTGAGCTATTGAAAAATTGCTTCAGGCTCAGGTTCAAACACGTATTCGTAATCGAAACAGAAAGATTTCAGGTGACGAATAATCGAGAAGCCAAAGTTAGTTACCACGTCGGTTGTGAAAGTAGCCATTACCAACTCAATGAGCTTCCTGTCAGAAACCTTGGGCTTTTGAATAAAGTGATCGCGCTTGGCAAAGAAAACATCTATATCTCTAGGGACAATAATGCCGTTAATTTCGTGCGCTCTTTGAATCGGCTTGATATAGGTTTTGATGAATGCTTCTTGGTTGCGTTGCAGTCGATATAGCTTCTCGTGCTCCCACCAACTCATACGAAACATCATTTTAAGGAGCTCAAAGCCCAAGATATAGTTGAAGACGTTATTTCTTTCTTCTATATTGGTGACCAACTTAAGAGCAGATTCTAGATAGAGATCTGGTTGGCGATGAGCATCTTGAGCAGAATGAATATAGAACTGCCTAATATAATTTCTTAAAACTAATTCGCTCAGTTCTGTATGAATATGAAACCCGTTTAGATACCCTTTTACTCTTTCTTTGTTGTCTCGATCCTGCAAAACCCTAGAAACTAAACCATCAGCGGTGTAGTCATCCAAAAACTCAGCTTGCTTTTCCGGAGGCGTAGCACAGATCAAATGGCATAAAGATAAGACATAACGGCGTTGTTCCCAGGGTAAGCTCTCCGCCCATTTTTGTGCTTCTAAGGGCAGCTTAGCCAGAATACCCTCTGCTATGGGGGAACTCGCAATGGAGTCCTTTCTAGACTTTCGCTGAGGCATAAGCTGAGGCATTTGTATGATTTGAGCTCTGAAATAAGGTATATGGTTTAGCTAGTAGATAAAGTTGCGAGATTTCTCGGGTCCTTCAAAAAAGTACATTACGGTAGGTAACCAATCTTGATGAATCTAATTAATTTTCTTAATGGAATTAAGTAATTAAAACTTTAATAGTGATCTATTCATCTAACAGATGGTTGGTTAGGGTGTACCTGAGAAATACCTGGAATATCAACTTGCCTTTGCGAGCATTCTAGTTTTTATCCGTGAAAGTTCGGTTGACGATCGCTTGGCCGAGACTAGTTATGAGTTAGCGGCTTATATCAATAGCTTCTGAGCAACTTCTTAGTAAGTTCACTCTTAATAATCGCTCGGAGAAGTACTACCTCTAAAGCCAAAGTCTACGAAAAGGAGCTGTCCATTTATGCCAATTGGTGACGAAGCCTCGTACAATTGATTGCACGTATTCTGTGACTCAGGAGCTTAGCCATGCCAGCGGCAGTTGGCGTTATTCAAACACTAGGGTTTCCAGGGGTGCTGGCGGCAGCAGATGCCATGGTCAAGGCGGCATCAGTCACTCTGGTGTATTACGGTCTGGCCGAAAGAGGCGAGTTTCTGGTGGCTGTCCGGGGGCCAGTTTCAGAAGTAAAGCGGTCTGTAGAGGCCGGCATTGTATCCGTAGAACAGGTATTTGGGGCTGAGGTTGTTAGCCACTACATTATTCCCAATCCTCCGGAGAATGTAGAACAGGTGCTCCCCATCCATTACACCGAGCAAGATGAACCGTTCCGCATGTTTTAATCAGGACAGGGATCTGGCTCAATCATTTCCATAGCGGTTTTTAGCTCTCTTACTTAACTTTTTAATTCAGGAGATTGGCAATGCCTCCACAGGCGGGTAGTTCAGCACAAGCTGTTGGCTCAATTGAGACGAAAGGTTTTCCGGCGGTGTTGGCTGCCGCCGATGCGATGGTCAAAGCAGGCCGCGTGACGTTAGTGGGCTACATCCGAGCGGGTAGTGCTCGTTTTACCGTTAACATTCGTGGAGATGTATCTGAAGTTAAAACAGCTATGGCAGCTGGTATTGAAGCCGTAGAAACTGTTTATGGCGGTGCCTTAGAGACTTGGGTGATTATTCCTCGCCCTCATGAAAACGTGGAAGCAGTGCTACCCATCGGGTACACCAACGAAGTGCAACAGTACCGCGATGCTGTTAATCGCCCCATCGCGCCACGGGGTTAAGCTTTTACTAGCTTTGCCAATTCGTTATCTTAGTTTTTATCAGCGACTGCCATCTGAGCTATTTTGCTGTTGGGTTCCAGGGTTTGAGAAACTTGCAGCGACCTCTACGGCTTGTCGCTGTTTTTTTCTTTGCGATCGCAACACCGCATGCCTCAGCAACCCAGACCATCCCACTCACAGCACCCGCTACAGCGCCTGATTCAGTATGGGCATCAGTATCACTCACAAATTCGCTGGGCGATCGCCTGCTCCATCCTGAACAAAATTTTTGATTTAGCTCCGCCTGCTCTGATCGGGGCGGCGGTTGATGTGGTGGTACAAAAACAAAATTCCTGGCTGGCCCAGTTTGGCGTCCGAGATGTCTTTGGGCAGTTAGTAATTTTATCGGTTCTCAGCGCTGTGATTTGGGGTTTGGAATCCGCGTTTGAGTACGCCTATGCTCGACTGTGGCGCAACTTGGCGCAAAACATTCAACACGATCTGCGCTTAGATGCCTACGGCCACCTCCAGAACCTAGAACTAGCCTTTTTTGAGGAACGTAGTACTGGCGATTTAATGTCGATTCTCAGCGATGACATTAACCAACTAGAACGGTTCTTGGATTTTGGCGCTAACGAAGTGCTCCAAGTTGCCACCACAGTTGTGATTATTGGTGGAGCCTTTTTTATCTTGGCTCCTAGTGTGGCTTGGCTCGCCATGTTGCCCATGCCATTTATCCTGTGGGGATCGATCGCCTTTCAGAAACGTTTGGCTCCTCGCTATGCCGAGGTGCGTGAGAAAGTTGGCTTGCTCAACGGTCAGCTCTCTAACAACCTCAGCGGCATTACGACGATTAAAAGCTTTACGACCGAGCAGTATGAGCGATCGCGCATTGCAACGGAAAGTGAAGGCTATCGTCGCAGCAACTACCGGGCCATTCGGCTCAGTGCCGCCTTTGTGCCGCTAATTCGCATCATCATTTTGTTTGGCTTTATTGCCATTCTTTTGTTGGGTGGCATGGAGGCGGTGGCTGGCAGACTCTCAGTGGGGAGTTACAGCGTCATGGTATTTTTGACGCAACGCTTACTCTGGCCGCTGACTCGCTTGGGTGAAACCCTGGACCAATACCAGCGGGCAATGGCTTCGACCAATCGCGTGATGAATCTGCTCGACACCCCGATTGAAATTCATTCAGGCCATTTATCTCTGCCTGTGAAATCGGTGCGCGGCGAAGTGGATTTGCAACACGTCACGTTTGCTTATCGCGATCGCCAAGCCGTGATAGAGGATCTATCGCTTCATATCCCCGCCGGCAAAACGATTGCCATTGTCGGTTCTACAGGGTCTGGTAAAAGTACCCTGGTTAAATTGCTGCTGCGCCTGTACGAAATTCAATCGGGGACGATCACGCTAGATGGCATTCCTCTACAGGATTTGCAACTACAGGACTTGCGAGGCGCGATCGGCTTAGTGAGCCAAGACGTATTTCTCTTTCACGGTACGGTTAGAGAAAACATTGCCTATGGCAGCCCTGAAGCAAATTGGGACGAAATTATTGCAGCAACCAGAGTCGCCGAAGCTCACGACTTCATCATGCAATTGCCCCAGGGTTACGACACGATTGTGGGTGAACGCGGCCAAAAGTTATCTGGGGGGCAGCGGCAACGTCTCGCGATCGCTCGTGCTGTGCTCAAAGACCCACCCATTTTGATTCTGGACGAAGCCACCTCTGCGGTGGACAACGAAACCGAAGCCGCGATCCAGAGGTCTCTAGAAACAATTACTCAAAACCGCACTACTATTGCGATCGCCCATCGTCTCTCCACGGTGCGGAATGCTGACTGCATTTACGTCATGGAGCAGGGTCGCTTAGTTGAAAAAGGGCGACACGACCAACTGTTAGACCGCTCAGGCATTTACGCTAGCTTATGGCGTGTCCAGACGGGCTTAAGAGCGTAAGATTGAGATTGTCAATCTTAAGTTAATACAAACCTTAAGTTAATTCAGTAGTTCATCCATTAGAAATTGACGCATGGAACTCGAAGTTGGAATGGCTCAGCCTGAGTTGATGGATGTGGAAGCAGTACAGAAAGCGTTGAATCGATCACGAGCCTCTGTGTATCGATATGCCAATACTGATCCACAGGAATTGAACTCCTCTTACGATCCCAAGCGTCTCAATCCAGAATTGCGCTTAAATCCTAACGATCCGCTCTTGTTTCACCCCAACGAAGTGGCTCGGTTTGCCAAAGATGTTTTAGGAATTCGGCAGGTCACCATTGAGGTGCAAGAGTCAGCCCAAAACGCTAGTCTCGAAGTCTTGCGGGCAATCTTAGCAGAACTCAAGAGTATTCATCAGTTGTTGAAATCTCAAAGCTCTAACGTAAATTCTTGAGACTGTAGGCTGCAAGACAGTCCCCTCTGCGGGAATAGTTAAAATTATATCTAGAGGGGCTGACGACCCAGCCCTCAGGCAAGTTAACCTATCAGAGTTAGTTAAAAACTAAGCCCTTTATGGAATCAGGTGGCCAATCCGCCAACCCTCCTGGCCGATCTAGTCATAGATTGGCAGATGTTGTTGGCACTGCAATTGCCTTGTTGACCTTGACTTTACCAATTTACGTGATTGCTCATTATTCGCCTAATAGAACAGAACCCTTGCAGCCGCAGCAGACCTACTCATTACCGGGGCCAAGGGATTAGGAGAACTAATGTAAGTAATAGAAGCCCAAATTGGGACAGTTTTAAGTTGCAGACATCATGGTGAGCTTGAACTAGATCGAGCTGAGAATCATGCCCTAAATCTCTGATTCAGCAACGGTTCTCTGTCCTGGCTGTAGCCATTATGGTTGTGAGTGCCGGATTGTCAGTTCGGCGTTAACCGTATTCCCCTAAAATGCTAGTAACTAGTACGAACTGGCTAGACACCACGCTGTGATGGCTGAGCCAAGCCTAGGGTACTTAGTTGAGTTGCAGTAAAGTGAAAAGTTTTGCTAGAAAACTTTTCGCTCTGCCTGCATTTGTTTGGTTTGGCTAATTCAGTCAATGCCAAGATGTCTGCTGACATCTGATTTCAATAGACCGTCATCTTGTTAACTTGGAGAAATACTGTGGACTTATCGCGCATTCCTGCACAACCTAAAGCAGGTTTGATCAACGTCCTAATCGAAATTCCTGCGGGCAGCAAAAACAAGTACGAGTTCGATAAAGACCTGCAAGCCATGGCGCTCGATCGCGTCCTCTACGCCTCTGTCCAGTATCCATACGACTATGGCTTTGTGCCCAATACCTTGGCAGATGATGGCGACCCTCTCGATGGCATGGTGATCATGGATCAGCCCACTTTTCCAGGGTGCGTCATTACTGCTCGTCCGATTGGGATGTTAGAAATGATTGATGGGGGCGATCGCGACGAAAAAATTCTTTGCGTTCCTGACAAAGACCCACGTTACGCTCATGTGAAATCTCTCAAAGACATTGCTCAACACCGCCTAGACGAGATTGCGGAGTTCTTCAGAACCTACAAGAATCTGGAGAAAAAAGTCACCGAAATCTTGGGCTGGAAAGACGTAGACCAAGTGATGCCTCTAGTTGAGGAGTGCATCAAAGCAGGAAGTGAAAAAGGCTGAGATTCTGGCTCTAGTACTTAGTAGGAGTTGTGGAGCTAAGGCTGAGATATTAACTTGAGCTGACCTCTTCCTCGCCCCTCTCCTCTAGGAGGGGGGTGCCGCAGGTAAGTGAGGTTGAACTGTGAACGCAATTACTAGAGATATTTGCTCAACCAGTAAAGCTAGTGAAGTGCCAACTCTTAATATTTGCCTACTAGTATTTACCTAGTTGATCCCAAAGTCTTCCCGACCTTAATAACTTGTGCCAGTATAGACGAAACGAGAGTGTTCATAATTAATTAAGGTGTTTGGGTGACCTGAGGCTTTAAACTTTTTCCTTTAGAAGACTTTCCTCTACTATGCATCGGACGCTCCTCTTAGCCAAAATTCACAGTTGCACACTCACTGCTGCCAACCTCAATTATGTGGGTAGCATCAGTATTGATGAGGTTTTATTGGATGCAGCGGGAATTTTCCCTTATGAGCAAGTGCAAGTGGTCAATGTGGCTAACGGCGAGCGACTCATTACCTATGCAATTCCAGCCCCAGCTAATTCTGGAGCCGTTGAACTAAATGGTGCCGCTGCGCGTCTGGGCATGAAAGGCGATCGCGTCATTATTATGACTTACGCACAGTTTGATGCTGTCGAAGCCCAAACTCACTGTCCTACGGTGATTTTGGTGGACGAGCACAATCGGCTAGCGGAAGTGCTCCGATACAATCACATGCTACCAAGGCCTGGTTTGATCGAAGATGTCAGAGTCTAATTCAGTCCCTCAGAACTCACCGTCTGCCTACGAGTCAGACACCCAGACCACAAGCGTTGGCTCTCAGGAGTTTCTAGTGCAATTCTGGGGTGTCCGTGGCAGCATCCCAGCTCCTGGAGCTGAAACGGTTCGCTATGGCGGCAACACGTCCTGTGTTGAAATGCGGGTGGGCGGTAAGCGGCTAATCTTTGATGGCGGCACTGGCCTAAGGGTTTTAGGTCGAGAACTGCTCAAGGAGATGCCCGTAGAAGCTTACATGCTGTTTACTCACTCTCACTGGGATCATATTCAAGGGTTTCCTTTCTTTACCCCCGCTTTCGTTCCCGGTAATTGCTTTCACATCTATGGGGCGATCGCGCCGAATGGGGCGACGATGAAGCAGCGTTTGAGCGACCAAATGTTGCATCCTAACTTTCCGGTGCCGATTCAGGTGATGCAGTCAGACCTCAAGTTTTATGACTTAACCCCTGGAGATGCGTTCACACTAGATGACATCGCGATCGAAACAGGTTCGTTGAATCATCCGAATACCGCAATGGGTTATCGAGTGACTTGGCAAGGTCGAACAGTGGTTTATGCCACTGATACGGAGCATTTCCCCGATCACCTAGATGAAAGTCTGCTCCACTTGGCTCGTGATGCTGATTTATTAATTTACGATGCTTGCTACACCGACCAAGAGTATCACGACGTTAAAACTCCTAAGGTAGGGTGGGGGCATTCTACTTGGCAGGCTGGAGTCGCGGTGGCCCAAGCAGCGGGTGTAAAGCGTGTTGCGATGTTTCACCATGACCCCACTCATGACGACAACTTTTTAGACCAAGTGGGTGAGCAACTAAAAGCAGTATTTCCCAGCGGATTATTAGCCCGCGAAGGCATGATCCTGGAGATCTGACGCTAGCCCTGCTATTGCCTGTTGCACTTTTTGTAGTTGGGCTGCTGCTTGTCCTTGGGTGAGTAGTGCTTCGGCTCGGGTTAAGCCTGTGGCTAAGTCTGCACAAGCGCCACAGCGCCAGAGATAAAATCCCCCATTCCAAATTGCCGATCGCTCTAGTTCAGAGCGATCGCCTTGCAAAACGGCCTGCATTTCAGCTATGAGCTGAGTCGTTTCCCCTAGAGGCACATCTATGCCAGCAAAATCGTAATCGCGGGGAGCCAGCAGCAAGCGCTCTAAGGAGAAATCAACTCCGCCCTGTCCCAAACCGATGATCGCTGTGCGATCGCGCGGCAAGTCGCAACTGCCTTCCAACCCTTTGACTGTCGTGAAACAAGCGGGAAACCCTCGCAACTGGAAGGCATCTTGGAGCATGACTTCAGTGGGCGGGTGGACAAAACCAGACACAATATTAGCGCTTCCAGCATAAGGACCCCAGAGTAGCTCTAGCGTAGCGAAGGGCGGGCGTTTGCCAATCTGGTCGCGGTAAGGCACCAGACCATGAGCCTGAGGAAAATGTTGGGGCAGATAAACAAAACCGAGTTGAGTAGTAGCTAGCACTTGCTGCACTTGCTCTAGGGTCAACCGAGTCCAATCAATTCCTAACCCTTGCCAAACTTCAACTAGCGGCAATCCTTGCTTGGTGGGCATGCGATCGCCCCCATGCATAATCACAGGGTAGCCTGCTGCCGCCACGATCAACGCGGTGAGGGGGCTAATGGGAGCAGTGCGCGATCGCCCGTCGTAAGGGGAGCTAAGCACGAGTACAGTCTGCTCTGAGCCTAAAGGCTGCAACTGGGGGCCTAGTTCCGCATAGGCATCGAGCATGCCTGCCAATTCTTCTCCGGTCGGTCGCTTGATGCGGTGAGCGATCATAAAGGCTCCAATTTGGGCTGGAGTCGCCTCTTGGAGCAACATCATGCGGGTGGCTGCGGCTGCTTCTAAGCGATCCAAATTCTTCCCTGTATGGGGGCCACTGCCAACTTTCCGCAGTAGTTCTCTAAATGCATCGCTCATGGTCGCAGCTCAAGTAAAACGGTCTTTAGATGTTTTCTCAGGTGTTTGGCTCGAAATTGGGCAGAAACACCGCTAAAGGATCATACAGCCTGCAGTGAGCCTGTGGCATCTAGAGCCAAAGTGCTCTCAGAAAGTCCAGAAATTTGATCTCGAATCAATTGATAAACTAACTCGCGAAATCGCTGAATCGGAGGAATTTGCAGGCGATCGCGGGTCGTGACTAACACCACTTGACGCAACAACAGAGGTTCATCGGTGGGTCGTATCGCCAAGGTAGGGTCAATATGGGCATCAAAAATTGCTGCTTTGGGCAGTAAGGCAATTAGCTTACCTTGGCGAACAATGCCTCGAAATGCATCTAGTGTGTTTAATTCTAAGGCGGCGTTTAAGGTTGCCCCTTGACGTTGAAACTGCTCTTGGACGAGGCGCTGCATACCATAGCCATCCTTAAACACCACTTGAGGATACCGCACCAATTCTGCCCAAGGCACTCGGTCGTATTGGGTCAAGGGGTGGTTTGCTCCCATCAAAATTTCGATTGATTCGTTATAGAGCGGGTCAACGACTACTTCTGGCCCCGTCGTCAGCAAACGATTGTTCATCACAATGGCTAAGTCAACTAAGCCGTCTTTCAAAACCTTAAGGGCGCGATCGCTACCCAAGGCAGTCACACGCAATTGAATGTCTGGGTAATCCTGACAAAAATGCTGTAGAACGGGTGGTAGGTAATGGGCACAGACCGAATGGATAGCGGCAATACACAACTCTGGCTGCTTGCCTGCCATTAAATCAGCTAATTCGGTCGCAGCTAATTCCCACTCCTGGCAAATTTTGCGAGCCCGTGGCAACAGCCGCTCCCCTCCTAAAGTCAGACGAGCTTGGGCTGTGCGGTGAAACAGTAACAAGCCCAAATCCCCCTCCAGCGCCTGAATTTGGCGGCTGATGGTAGATTGGGTGACTCCACATCGACGGGCCGCTTGCTGAAAACTGGTGGTCTCAGCAACGGCCAAAAAAGCTTGCAACTGTTCCAGGCGCATAATCATGTAGCCTAAGTTACATGTAGAGATTTAGCTGATCTGCCTAATCAGTTTGGTAGAGCTTGATACAGACTGAGGGCGATCGCTCAACTAAAAGCTAGATCTCTTTAGATCAAATTTTGAATCAACCAAAATCCTACGCTTCAACCTGGTCTGGTGATGCTACGAAATATGTTGTGAAAAAAAATACAATGGCAAGACTTGTGGTTTAATCTTGCCATTGGTTTTGTGATTTGTAGTTTCGTTTAATCTGGGATAATGGCTCTCAGGTTAAGCGTTTAGGCGATCGCTCTAGCAGCGGGTAAAGATTGAGCGCTTGAGCCATAAAGGGACACAAACCGTCCAAATAGCCACATCGTCTCATGACTGGGAAGGCGGCTAGAGTTAACCAAGCGATCGAGGTTTCTCTGAGCCAGTTTGTGCAAATAAGGTAAGTCTTCAAACAAAGTCAAACAAGCAGAAACATGCAACACAGCCTGCAAAAGCGGTTTTGGCCAAGGCAGATCGCTGTAGATGTCGATGAGAAATTTATGTTCTGTCTCGCTCAGCGGAATGGCATTGAACAAAACTGTAATTCGTTTTTCGTTATAAACCGGAATGCTCAACTCAACGGTGTAAGGACTGTGCAAGATCAAATCAACTTCTACAATTGGCTGCCGCCAAATTCTTAAAACGTTAAATGGAGATTCTAAAATGGTTTGAAACTTGATGTGGCCACCGATAGAAGTAGCGTTTACTTGACTAACCTTAACGATTCTCAAGTTATTTAAGCTAAAACTGTGCACATTTTCTAAATGCTTCAGGTTTAGCAAGTGGTAAATCTGACACAGTTGAGGAAACGGTAGGTCATATTCCTGCCGAATCATATGTTGATCCTCTAGCTCTGTCATTCTCGCTTGAGCCAGCTGAAGAAAAAGTTCATGCTCAGATAACTCAGAACCGGGTGCAGGTTCCCAGGCAGTCCCAACAGTATCGCTCTGTGAGGACTCTTCTGGCTTGAGACATAACCAGCTGACAAAAAACAAAGAGGCCATGCTCAAATGGAGAATTTCAACTGCCGAAAAGCAGCTATCCGCTAAGGCAGAAAAGCTTCTATCAATAATTGCAAATAACCAAGCAGGGATGCCAAAAAGCCAAACACCATGTCTGACGTTGGCCAAAATTAATGAGAATTCTGTCGTTTTACTGTTTGTCAGGATACTGATTGGGTCTTTAAGGGAGAGAGATTCAGACATGGCGATAACTTCAAGCAAGAGAGAGTTTTGATGTCGCAGAGCACGCAAACTTGCTTGTAAAGCTTTATCAGCTAGATGAAATAAAGTCAGAGGTTGAATGATACAATTTGAACAACAATTAAAACCGTAAGCTAAGATACTAATTGTTATTTTTAATAGCAGCAAACCTGCGAAAATTATTCATCTAGAAATTAAGTTGTGCGCTTAATTCTTAAGGTAACACCTCTAATTTGAGGTACCCTCTACCTCAAGTTGGGACTATTTTTCTACTACTTTCTATCCAAGTAAATGGACACTTTTTAATTTAAGCAGACTCAGCTTTTAGAAAATTTCGGTTTAGTAACCTGCTTGATATTCTCCAGGAGTCTAAGTTTTGGCTGATATTGGAGCTTCATGCTTAGCGATCTCTTCATGTAAGGCGGTATAGCACCATACAACTTAGCAAAAGGTCAGCCTTCAGCGAGCACACGAGCACTCAACGCTCTTAACTAAATGCTAGGCGATGGCCTAATTAGAAATGGCTTAAATTATTTGAGCATCCACATTTTGCAGGGTAATGCCCAAGCGGCTTTGAAGGGCTGCGATGACCTCTTCAGCAGCAGTAGTATCTAAAATTCTCAAGTCTTCTTCGGTGTAGTTGATCAAGTCGGCGATCGAATGGATTTGAGTGCGCTTCAAAAAACCGTAAGCTTGCATTGAAAGCTGCAATTCTTCAATCGGAGTTTGAGATAAAGAATTTTTGTGATGGCTCATTGCTTTAATCAGGTGTCAGGGTTTACGAGATGGAACAGCCTTGATCATCATGCCATACCCTACTAATACAGGATTCGATTAGCAGTGAGCCATCGCAGGTCTAATTAGGCAATTTGATGACCAGTTGCAGAAATTAATTGCTTGATGGTTTCTTCTGATGCGCCAGATTCTACCGTGACCGTTTTGGCTTCTACATCTACTTCAACTTTGGCATCAGGCTCAGTAGTTTTGATGGTTCTCTTGATATCTTCTACCGAATTAGGGCCAGAGATGGTTGGAACATTAAGTTTGAGGACCATGTTTTTTCACGGGTTATTAATTACACAATTAACATTTTCCGATTTTACTTTGCCCCTTTACTACTCCTCTGAGGGCTTATTTCTCTGGCGACGATTTGCTCCTTGGGTGAACTATATGCCTATACTTTTTTACAGAGTGAGGAACTTAACCAATTCGCTAGAGTGACCAATACGTAAAACTCTTTTCCTTCTAGCAAGATCAGTTAAACCACTCATGCAATTGCAACGTCAGCGTTCCAAGCGATCGCAGCGGCGAAAATTTTTAGCCTCGCTCATTACCGATCCTGTCCAGTCGGCTCAGGTAGCTGGGTTACGCTACGTCAATGATGACAGCCCAGGTATTCAACGCCAACCTAGAGGAAAAGGGTTTGTTTATCTGAACGTAGACGGTAAGCTCATCCGCGATCGCCAGGAGATTCAACGGATTGATTCATTAGCCATTCCGCCTGCTTACAAAGATGTCTGGATCTGTCCGTTTGCCAACGGTCATATTCAGGCCACAGGTCGAGATGCTAAAGGACGCAAACAATATCGCTACCATTCGTTGTGGCGGCAGGTACGAGATCAAACCAAATTTACCCGACTGATTGCCTTTAGTGATGCCTTACCTACACTTCGAGAGCGGGTAGATCATGACTTGGGGTTGCGTGGGTTGTCTCGTGAAAAGGTGCTGGCTACAGTGGTGCGGCTTTTAGAAACGACTTGCATCCGGGTGGGCAATGAAACTTATGCCCGGACTAATCGCTCCTTTGGCCTCACAACCATGCGCTGTCAGCATGTAGATATTTCTGGCACTACGCTGCGATTTAAGTTTCGAGGTAAGAGCGGCGTTGATCACGATATTCAAATTAGCGATCGCCGTTTGGCTCGCATCATCAAACGTTGCCAAGAAATTCCGGGCTACGAGTTGTTTCAATATCTCGATGACGCAGGTCAAAGCCAGTGCATTGATTCTGGTGCAGTCAATACTTATTTGCAAGAAATAACCAAGCAAGACTTCACTGCTAAGGATTTTCGAACTTGGTCGGGTACAGTTATGGCGGCTTTAGAGTTAGATGCAATGGGTCCGTTTCAGTCGCAAACTCAGGCCAAGAAAAATATCAATCAGGCGATTAAAAACGTAGCAGCGCATCTTGGTAATCGACCTGCTACATGTCGCAAGTATTATGTGCATCCTGCTATTTTGGATGCTTATCTAGACGGATCGCTCATGTCTACTTTGGAAAAAGCGATGCAGCAGCCCACCTTAGATTCTGCTTAC
Source organism: Trichocoleus desertorum AS-A10 (assembly GCF_039962155.1). Lineage (NCBI taxonomy): Bacteria > Bacillati > Cyanobacteriota > Cyanophyceae > Leptolyngbyales > Trichocoleusaceae > Trichocoleus > Trichocoleus desertorum. Next base: position 117,744 of record NZ_JAMPKN010000016.1, read on the forward strand.
GCTTTAAACCCCGAAGAAGTGGCAGTGGTAGCGATTTTGGAACAACAATTAGAAGCTCGGCAACCTATAGCTAGTTAGGAGTTAAAGCAAATAGCTTAAAGTTGGCAAGCTGCCTTGAGCCACTCGACTTCATCAGGATTAAGCGTAGGTACTAGTTTCTCCACAACTTGGGCGTGATAATGATCTAGCCACTCACGTTGGTGCGGGCTGAGGCGATTGCAGTCGATCAGGCGCTTGTCAAAAGGAATGTAGGTCAACGACTCAAACTCATACCAGGTACCTTTGGTGGCTGCACCGTTATTTTCTGTCGCTACTTCTTTAACCACATAGAGATTCTCAATCCGGATGCCGCCCCAACCGGGTTCATAGTAACCAGGTTCGACACTCGTTACCATGCCTGGTTCTAGGGGTTCTTGCGATCGCTTATTAATGCCATTCGGCCCTTCATGCACATTCAAAAAGGCTCCCACACCGTGGCCTGTGCCATGTCCGTAATCAAGTCCCGCTTGCCACATGGCCGATCGCGCAATGCCATCTAGTTGGCATCCCGGTGTGCCTTTAGGAAAGCGCTGCATGGCACAGTTAATGTGAGCTTTGAGAACTTCCGTATAGCGAGCAATTTGTTCTGGTGCGGGTGCTCCAACCACAAAGGTGCGGGTGTCATCGGTAGTGCCAGAGAGGAACTGCGCCCCTGAATCGAGCAGTAACAACTGACCCGATTGCAGATCTACATCGGGGTTGGGAGTGCCATAGTGGACGATAGAGCTGTTGGCTCCCGCACCGGAGATGGTGTTGAAGCTCAGTCCTTGGAATTCTGGTTCAGCTTGATAGAACCGAGCGATCGCCTCTGCCACATCGAATTCAGTGACGCGATCGCCTGCCGTCCAGCGATCGGAGAACCACTTCCAGGCTCGCACCTTTGCCCGACTGGCTTTGAGGTTGGCTTGTTGCATCTGCTCGATTTCGATTGCATTTTTACGAGCTTTCATCCCCTCCACGGGGTTGGGCGCTTCTACAATCTGGACTTTGCCAGTCTTAGAGCTTTCCTGAACCAGCTCGTAGGTACCCATTGTGGTATGTTTGGCATCGATCCAAACCAGCAGGGGTCGCGGCTGATTAAGCAAAGACTGTAACGTGTCAGCGTACTGCTCGTAGGGCAGCAAGGTGATATGGGACTGGAGTGCTTGCTGGATCTCGGTGTCAATGCGCTCTAGATTGGTAAACAGGAACGCTTGCTCAGCCGTGACAATGGTGTAGGCAATAAACACCGGATTGTAGGGAACATCCCAACCCCGTAGGTTCAACAGCCAAGCAATTTGATCGAGCTTGGTGAGCGGTAGGACATCGGCTTGGGCCTTCTGCATGGCTTGCCGTAACCGCTCTAGCTTTTGCGCCACGGTTTCTCCGGTTAAGGTTTCTGGCACCGCAAATAGCTGAGAGGCGGCATAACTGGCAGGAGTTTGACCATCTGCCCAAGCGGCTGATTCCCGCACGCAATCGACTAAATTTTCGGGAAGGCTCACCAGCACCACGCCCGCTGAAGCCAGCCGTTTTTGTAACTCGCGGCATTGATCCACCGCCACCGTGAAGGGGTCAACGCCTAAGCGAAAGGCTTGTTCAGCGGCGATCGCAGCTTGTCCGAGAGCTTCCAGAGTTTCGACTAGAGTTTTATGACCTTCTAAGCCCAATTTAGACACTTGAATGGCTGCGGGATCTACCTGTAAATCAGCTTGTTCGTAGTAGCGAGAGTCCACAAACAACCAGCTCTGCTCGGTCCCAACCAAGAAGTCTCCTGCCGACCCTGTAAAATCGCTGATCCAAGTCCGACGCTGTTTGACTTCTGGCAAATACTCGTTCAAATGCTCATCTGCCGAAGGAATTAGGTAGCCATCCAGTTGATAGGCTGCCATCCAAGCCCGTAAATCGGCTAATTTGGCTTCAGTCAAAGCTTGCTGAGCTTGTTGCTGGACGAGGTCTAGGGGTGACATAGACAAAACTTTGAGATGCTAAGAAACGCGAGGCAACTGATAGCTCTATGGTACAGCCCTCAACTCGTCTGCCTTAAACATTTTCGGTTTTACCCGCTGCATTTATATCCGGAGTTGCAACTTTGGGCATGTAGGGCAATCGCTTGGCCTACACCTCATCATGACTTGGTCAAGCAGCTTTCGGGGATAAGGCTCAAGCATGACCAAGTTTGACACTCTTGTAGAAAACATACCTAAATAGTGCAAGTGTTCTGCTGAGAAAACCTGAGCAGGCCTGCGGAAACTCATAGATCTACATTAATGGAAATACACCTCAGCTTTGCTGTAGCTCCAACCTATTAACTCGGCGGCGTTGCTGAATAGAAGTATGATTCGCAAAATCCTGAACAGGTTTTCAGGGTTTACAGCATCGATTCATACCTTGAGTCAGCAACGCCAACTCGGCAATGATTGAGGTTGCATTTTGTTTGCTGCATAAGCGATGAATGGATGCTCGAAATATTTCTGAACTCGTAATGGCAGTTTCTGTAACTTATGGAGATGAGAAATCGATCGTTGCTTCAATTGCACAAGATTGCGAGTTGGTGGCTTAGAATGAACCCCCTGCTTCACATTCCCACTGAGATAGTCGGCTGGGTTCAACTGCGGTGAGTAGGACGGTACGTAGAACAGTTCG